>NZ_JAUBRM010000018.1:0-86800 GCF_036701905.1 Microcoleus sp. MON2_D5 | reverse complement strand
ACGTCTTAAGTTTAACTCCAATTAGGTAACTTAATGTTTTGTTACATAGATAGGTTTTTTACCGCCTACCTACTTAGTATTGCAAATGCAGCCCGATCGCGCTGAAGCTTTTTGTCAGCGGGCCCAGGTTCACGCCAAGCTGGGAAACCCCGCATCAGCAGTTGAGGATATCGCCCGCGCTTTGCAACTCGAACCGGATAATCGCGAATTTCGGCTGGCTAGAGGCATCGTGCGCTTGTCTGCGGGAGATGGAGCCGGGGCGATCGCAGATTTCACTCACTTAATGCAGTTTGAGGGCGATCGCACTCGCCTGTTTTTGCACAGGGGACACGGGTATCGCTTGCTGGGAGACTTGGAAAAAGCTTTCAAAGATTACTCGAATGCGATCGCCATGTGCGATCGGGATGCAGAAGCTTTTGCCAGTCGCGCGGGCGTAGCCGAAGCATCGGGGGATATAGAAGGGGCGATCGCAGATTTCCAGCAAGCGGCCGCGCTTTGGCTCAATCAAGGCAATTGGCAAGCTCACCAACAGGCGATCGCGCAAGCTAAAAAAGCGGCGGAAGCAAGCATCATTCGAGTGCCGATTAAATATCGTTGGGGAGGAGTTCCAATAGTTGAAGTTGTCTTAAATAATGGTTGTGCTTTTACATTCGATCTGCTTTTGGATACAGGAGCAAGCAGGACACTAATTACGAAACAAATGGCCGAGCTCCTAAAAATTGTGCCGTCTGGAACCTGTCAGTCGATGATTGCTGATGGTAGTGTTGTAACGTTTGACTTAGGTTGGGTGCAATCTTTAGCAGTGCAAACTGCCGTTGTATGCAACATTCAAATTGCGATCGGTGATAATAGGATAACCTATGGGCTTTTAGGACAAGATTTTATAGCTCGTTATAATGTGCGAATTCTCGAAAACCAAGTAGAATTTCATACCCGATCATCTCTGCTCTCTTAGTCTGCGGAGGCAGACTTCGTTTGACTTGCAGAGCGGTTTCCACCGCCTAGTTTCAACCGCCGAATTAATTTTTTATCTTATTCACATAGCCCCACAAACTATAATCTCGACTCAGCCAACCCCGGAAAAAAACCATCTGAGTCGGATCTTCTTGCACCCGTTTGTAGCGGTAAATAATTCGTTCATTAATCATTTGCAGCGCGGTATTTCTATTATTTGCCCCTTTCAGCGCTTCCTTGGTGCGCGAGTCAAAAACTCCCGTTTGCGGCAATCCTAACGCTTGCTGGAGAAAGGTAATTGAGTTATTAATACCGAAATTAACGGCGGTGTCAAACATGACGATCGCCAAAGCCGGCTGCATCGTGCCCGAGAGGCTCGAATCCCAGTAATATTTATAAATTTCTAGGAGCTCTGCTTCCGACATCTGCGTCACGTCGAGGGGCGGAAGCCCACGACTGTAGCGGTAGGCGTTGTATTCCGTTTGCAAAACGCCCCGATAAGTTCTGCCGCCCTTATCGGCAGGGTGATTGCTGAATCCACCCTCAAAATATAGGGTGAAATAAAGAGCAGTTTGAAATAATTTCTGCCGAAAGCTGGCTGTCTGCTGCTGCTGTGCGAAAGTCTTTTGGGCAAAGGGTAAGGGGATTGCTAAGGTTAACAAGAGTATCCCCAGCAGGAGGTTTGGTTTCCACTTGATGTTATGTTGGCGCTGTGTCGCTTGCTTGTCGCTCATAAATTCTGTGTGACGATCGCCCGTAATTCCGCTAAAACTGCTACTCTTCAAAATAATATAGATTCAACCTTTAACTTGATAGCACAGATAGGCCGCCAAATGAATTCCGATTTTCCCAACCAATCCGAAACACCCCAATTTGAAGATGCTGCATCGCTGACAGTCGTTGCAGAAACCTATTACTCTCAAGGCAATTTAGCAGCAGCCGTCGCTGCTTGTCGCCGAGCTCTGGAATTGCAACCGGATTGGGCGGCGGCTTACGTGACAATGGGCAATGTGCAGCAAGCAAGCGGCCAAATTGAGGAAGCGATGCGGTTTTATTCCGAGGCGATCGCTCTGAATCCCGATTTTGCTGAGGCTTATGCTAATTTGGGCAGTATGCTCTACAAACAAGGGCATTTGGTGGAGGCGGTTGTCAATTACGAAAAGGCGATCGAACTTAAACCTAATTTGGCTGCTGCTTACTGGAATTTGGCAGGGGCACTGAAACAGCAGGGGCAGCCGGATGCAGCGGTAGCATACGAGCAAAAAGCTCTCGAACTCAATCCCCAGCTTGCTGAGGTAGATTTTCACTTAAATTTAGGAGATAAATTAGCGCGGCAAGGGAAGTTAGATGAGGCGGTGGCTGCATGGCAGCAGGCGATCGCATTCAAACCCGATTTAGCCGAAGCATACTGTCAAATTGGCCGAGTTTTGCGCCACCAGGGTCAATTTAAAGACGCAATACCCAACCTTCAAAAAGCCCTAGAAATTAAACCAGATTTTATTTCTGCCCACCAACATTTGTGCGGCATCCTCAGAGATACTAGCAATTTAGCTGCCGCGCGGCAAGCCGTGCACCAATACAGCCAAATGTGTGGCGAGACAGATCCAATTATGACCGCGATTTACTTCATCAGCACCTATCAAGTGTCGGGATTAAATCAAATTGCGGGCGATCGATTTTTAGAGCTAGAGTCGTACTTGCAGCAAAACTTAGAAACCGCTAGCCCGGTGGAAATTAAATCGCTTTATGCAAACTTGTTATTCAGCACGCCCTATTTGCGAGATGACTTGGCAGCCAACTCACAACTTTACAGATTAATTGCCCAAAAGTATATCGACCAATGTATTAAACCTAATTTTTCTCAACCCGCAAATTACAGTTTCAAACCAAGTGTTCCATCCAGCAAGTTAAAAATCGGCTTTTTGTCCAATCACTTCAGCCGCCATTCTGTAGGTTGGTGCAGCGCTGACATCATTCGCGAATTGTCCGACATCACACCCCATGTGTATTTGTACGCTTCCGAAAGAATTGTTCCTGACGATCGCACTCAGCAATTTGAAACTTGGGGCAAACTGACTTTTCCGACAACCTACCCGAACGGACTTGCCAATTCCGCAGAAATTATCGACAAAATTCAGCAAGATGAATTGGACGTTTTAGTTGATTTAGATTCACTCAGCGTACCAGTTCACGCTGACATTCTCTACCAAAAACCCGCACCAGTTTGTGTTTCTTGGCTGGGATTTGACGCCCCTTACCTATCGCCAGAAAATTACTTTCTTACAGACTGGCACTCGCACCCAGCCGGGCGGGAAAAATATTATGACGAGCAGCTAATTAGGATGCCGGATTCCTTTGTAGCGGTGTCCGGTTTTCAGAGATATGGAGTCGATCCAGTTGCATTGAGAAGGTCGAATCGGATCGGTTTGGATCAGATAGTTTACCTGTGCGTTGCACCAGGCAGAAAATTCAATCACGAGTTGGTAAAGGCCCAAGTTGCGATTCTCAAACAAGTGCCAAACAGTATTTTAATTCACAAAGCTTTAGGCGATGCTGGGGTGTTTGAGGCTGCATATCACCAAGCTTGCGAAGCTGAGAAAGTGAGCAAGCACCGAATTAAGTTTTTGCCAAGGTTTGCTACTGAGGAAGAACACAGAACTATCTATTTGCTGGCCGATGTTTTGTTAGATTCTTACCCTTACAACGGAGGAACTCACACTTTAGAGGCTTTGTGGTTTAATTTGCCAGTGGTGACTCGCACAGGAGAGCAATTTTTGTCGAGAATGGGTTATTCGTTTTTGCAGGCTTTGGGAATTGAAACTGGTGTGGCTTGGTCTTGGTCGGAATATGTGGAAGTTGGTGTAAAATTGGGTAAAGAACGTGAATTGAGAAATGCAATTAAAGCACTGTTGGTGAAATCTAAAGATCCAGCCAATTTGTCCCCGCTGTGGAATCCGAAAAAGTTGGCTGGTGATATGTATGCGGTGTTTGAAAAATTAGGTAAAATAGGATAAATGCTGACTAATGACTAATGACTTCAACACAGCCAACTATTAAGTTTTTAAAACAGCCGACTTCGGAAGCTTGGGTAGAACAGGCGATCGCCCATTTGGATACAATCTTATTAGACCATTCTCACTGCGAACGGAAAGCGGCGGGAGTAGCGTTAAATTTAATGTTTCGCTACCCAGCAAGGGAAAAATTGGTGAGGATGCTAACGGCGATCGCCCGCGAAGAATTAGAGCATTTCGAGCAAGTCAACCAGCGGTTAGAAAAGCGCAGCATTGCTTTGGGCCCTTTGGCTGCACCTCCTTACGGTGCTGGTTTGTCCGCCCAAATTCGCAAGCAGGAACCCGAAAGACTTTTGGATTCTTTGTTGGTTTCTGGTTTGATAGAAGCGCGCAGTCACGAACGGTTGGGGCTGCTAGGCGATCGTTGTCCCGACGCGGAATTAGCTAAGTTTTACCGCAGTTTGATGGCTTCGGAGGCGCGCCATTACGGTGTATATTGGATTTTGGCAACAACTTATTTCGAGCGGGATATTGTGATGCAGAGGTTGGAGGAATTATCCTTAGTAGAGAGCGAGTTGCTGGCAATACTTCATCCTGAACCGAGAATTCACAGTTAAGAGCTAGGTGCATTTAAAGACTGTAAAACACAAAAAATCAATAATTTTACAGTTGCTAAAGTCAACAAATAAATATTAAGTTGCAACCACTAATGAAAACCCAACATCTCGATTTTTTAATTCGTTCCTGGGAAACGCGCGATCGCGCTGAGGCGTTCTATTTAATTAGGGATGTTTTAGCAGAATACGGTTTAAAATGCGAACCTCACGGGGCAGATCGAGATGTCTATGATGTAGAACTACATTATCACAATCAAGGCGGCGAATTTTGGGTAGTTGAACGGCAGGATAAAATAGTCGGTACGGCGGCTTACTATCCGATTGAGCGCGGAAATAATGCTGTGGAAATTCGCAAAATGTATATTTTGCCAGCAGCAAGAGGACAAGGTTTGGGGAAATTTTTACTGCAAGAATTGGAAAGTAAAATTATCGCTCGCGGCTTTGATGAAATCTGGATTGAAACTGCTAGCATTCTCAAAGAAGCTGTGAGAATGTACGAAAATAGCGGATATCTACCGACAACTGGTGTGGAGACGCCAAGGTGCGATCGGGTTTACGTAAAATCTTTAGGTAGAAAAAACCTACAATAAGGTTTGTGTAAACAATGATTAATTTACTCAGTTTCAATCAACTTTTGGCAACTTTGTTTGTTTTCGGAAGAATAGCGTTTTGGATAGGCTATCTCAAAGCTCCGCTCGATCGAGCTTTTGGCCTGGGAGTTACTCTGTATGCTACTATTGCCGTACTAATTTATGATGCTTACCGCGTAGTATTTTTTAATAGCTGAGGGATTGGAGAGTTGTTTGAAATAAGACTTATGCTTTCATTAGTCCTATGAAACCCTAAAACTAGGAGGAAAATAAATGACTATCCCCACAGAAAACTCTCACTCTCAAAATCAGGCTACCAACAAATTGCTAGACGGCCCTAAAGGCGCTAGATTTGTTCAGACAGTGCGGGGAATTTTAAATCCTCTGTATTATTTAGATAATAATTATCAACGCTACGGCGATCTTTTTACCAGCAAATTCAGCAATTTTCCGCCGCAAGTAATTATTAGCCATCCTTTAGCTATTCAAGAAATTTTTACAGCCGATTGCAAACTATTTAAATCCGGTACGGGAAACCAGATAGCGCTACCTTTAGTAGGGTCCAATTCGTTATTGTTGTTAGATGGCGATCGACATTTGCAGCAGCGCAAACTTTTAATGCCACCTTTTCACGGTGAACGCATGAAAGCTTACGGACAAATCATCTGCAATACCACCGAAAAAGTAATTAATAATTGGACTCCTGGTAACTCTGTTATCGCGCAATCAACTATGCAGGAAATTTCCTTGGAAGTAATTTTGCACGCGGTTTTCGGGCTGAGCGAAGGAGAACGCTACCAGCAAATTCAGCAACTAATTACTAATATGTTCAGCCTGTTTAGCAATCCATTAAGCGCTACCTTTTTGTTTATCAAGTCGTTGCAAAAAGATTTAGGTGCTTGGAGTCCTTGGGGAGGATTTATTCGACAAAGACAGCGTTTAGATGAACTGCTTTATCAAGAAATCCGCGAACGCAAAACTCTATCTCAACCATTGGGAGAAGACATCCTGAGCTTGTTAATTTCCGCTAGTGACGAAGCAGGACAGCCGATGAGCGACGTTGAATTGCGGGATGAATTAATGACAATCTTATTCGCAGGACACGAAACTACAGCCACAGCTTTAGCCTGGGCTTTGTATTGGATTCACTACATCCCAGAAGTCCGTGAAAACCTGCTCCAAGAACTCAATTCTATTAATGTCGAAAATAGCGAGCCGGCGGAAATAAGTAAACTCCCGTATTTGAATGCTGTTTGTTGCGAAACCCTGCGGATTTATCCGATCCTATTTTTTACATTTCCGCGCCTTCTGCAAGCTCCGATGCAGTTAATGGGTTATAATATTCCCCAAGGAATGATACTTTCTACCTGTATTTATTTGGTTCACCACCGACCGGATATTTACCCGGAACCAAAGCGTTTTAAACCAGAACGTTTTCTAGAACGTCAATTTTCGCCTTACGAATATTTGCCGTTTGGGGGAGGGAACCGCCGCTGTATTGGCACGGCATTTGCAATGTTTGAAATGAAGTTAGTATTGGCGAAAGTGCTGTCACGATACTCTTTAGAACTTGCAGAAAATCGTCCGGTTTTGCCAGTACGCCGGGGCTTGACAATGGCACCCGCTGGTGGTGTGCGTCTAGTGGTAAAGAGTAGGATTTGAATCCTATCAAATCCGGTGGAGCGAGCGGAGATGATATGATATCAATGCAACGGGTTTTAATTTATTTTTTGCCGCATAGGAATTTCGATCGCAAATTCGGAACCTTCTCCCAATACAGAATTGCAAGAAAGTTTGCCGCCGTGTTTTTCTACTATAATAGAGTGCGAAATCGCCAATCCTAAGCCAGTTCCTTTGCCAATGGGTTTAGTAGTGAAAAACGGGTCAAACAAGCGCTTTTGCACATCTTCGCTCATCCCGGGGCCGCTGTCAGCTATCCATATGGCAACGCTGTTAGTGTCGGTTACTTGGGTGCGAATCGTAATTGCGAGATTTTTGGCGGTGCGATTGGATTCCTTTATCTCCATTTCCAAGGCGTCTAGCGCATTGCTCAACAAATTCATAAATACTTGATTTAACTGACCGGGATAACATTCCACTAAAGGCAAATTACCGTATTGTTTAATCACATTAATTGTCGGGTGATCGGTTTTATGTTTCAGGCGGTTTTGCAAAATCAGCAGCGTGCTTTCAAGGCCTTCGTGAATGTCAACTTGTTTCATTTCGGCTTCGTCCAGTCTTGAGAAAGTCCGCAGGCTCAAAACTATGTCGCGGATGCGATCGGCTCCGACTTTCATTGATGCTAAAATTTTCGGTAAATCTTCAATAAGATAATCAATTTCAAAGTCTTCCCTTGCATTTACAATTCTTGCGCTAGGCTGCGGGTATTCCTTCTGGTAAAGTTGCAGCATTTTTAGCAAGTTTTGAGTGTATTCGCTGGTGTAGCTGAGATTGCCGTAGATAAAATTAACCGGGTTGTTAATTTCGTGGGCGACACCTGCTACTAATTGTCCCAAACTCGACATTTTTTCACTTTGAATTAATTGAGTTTGGGTGCGTTGGAGTTCGTGTAAAGTTTGTTCTAGCTGTTGAGTTTGAGCTTGAGCTAATCGAGCCGCTGTGCGCGTTTGGGTGTAGAGTTCGGCGTGGTCGATCGCGATCGCAATTTGAGCGACCACCGCTTGCATCAGTTCGACTTCCGATTCGCTCCAATTTCGCATGGATAGGGTCTGATAGCAGGTAATCACCCCAATATCGCCGGAAGCAGTATGAATTGGCAGCGACAGCACGGATTGAAATTTTGAAGCCTGGAAAAGTTCGCGCAATTCTACATCTTCAAAAGTGCTGACATCATCAATTCGCAGAATTTCTCGCCGCAAAATCTGTCGCACTGCGAGACTAGATTTGTAGTCTACAGGATAAGTGCCGAGTATACTCGGCAAATCAGCATTCTTCGCTTCGTAAGTTACGTCCCAAACCGGAGGATTGGTGTTGGGGCGATACCAAGTGAAGATGCACCAATCTAGCTGCATCAAATTGCGAATTTCTTGAACGGCGGTTTCTACAATTGTATCTAAATCTAAAGAAGTGCGGATTTGGTTGGCAATTTGATTGAGCAGTAGTTCTCGCTGAGCTTGCTGTCTGAGCGCTTGTTCCGATCGCACTAAAGTTTCTTCTGCAAGTTTGCGATCCGTTAAATCTTGGATAACTGCTTGGATAATTTTTTCATTTCCAACCTCGATGATTGTCAGCACGACTTCTGCGGGAAAATCCGTACCGTCTAAGCGCTGATGAACCCAATCAAAACGGTGGTTTCCCCGCTCAAAGGCGAGATCCATCATTTCGTTAATAAAGCTCACAGAATCTCTGCCGTTGGGTTGAAAAGGAGGCGACAGTTTGCCGGGGTTTTTGCCGTACAACTGTGGCGCGGTAGTGCAGCCAAATAGTTTTAGGGTGGCTGTGTTGGCATCGGTGATGCCATTCTCATATAACATCAAAACAGGCAAACTGGTTAATTCGTAGAGGGAGCGAAATTTGGCTTCCGACTGCTGCAATGCGGCTTCTGTTTGCTTGCGATCGGTAATGTCGGCAACCATTGCCAAAGCGCCCACATAGCGTCCCTGTTTGTCTGCCAAGGAATTAGTAGAAACCATCGCCCACAAGTCGCTGCCGTCTCGGCGAAGGAACTTAAAATCGAGCTGTTCGCGAATTCCTTCACGGCGGCGTTCGAGACTGACTTGTGCGAGCGCCATGCCTTCTGCATCCATGAAAGCAAATAGCGACTGTCCGATCATTTCCTCGGGAGTGCAGCCGAGCATATCGGCCATTTTTTGGTTGACAAAAGTAGTTTTGCCCTCCGTATCTACGATCCAAATTCCTTCGTCTGCTGTCTCGACAATACACCTGTATTTTTCCTCGCTTTCCCTGAGCGCTTCTTCTGCTAATTGGCGAGCCGTAATGTTTTGAGTCATTAGCAATCCGCCGATGATTTCTTGCCGTTCGTTTCTGACTGGCAAAGTATAACCGAGGTAAACGCGAGCGCTGTAAATAAATTCTGTAACAACTGTTTCTCCTGCCAGTGCCGCCCGATAATTTTGCTCGAGAGCGGCGCAAAAATCTGCCTCGAATACTTCCCTGATTGTCTTGCCTTCCATCAATTCTTTGGAAAGCCCCACTGCTGCTAATTCTGTACCTTCTACCAGGGTGAACCGCATTTCTCGATCGAACAACATCACCGCACCGTTAGGAAAATTGCTGGCCATAGTGCGGTAAAGCTGTTCGCTTTTTTGCAGCGCAGCTTCTGCTTGTTTGCGATCGCTAATGTCAATTATGACTGCACCGATGCCGAGAGCCTCGCCATCTTTGTCTAGCAAGGGAAAATAAGAGCCTGTCAGGTGTCGGACAAACCCAGGCTTTCTGGGATTGTCACCACTCATCTCGATATTAATTAAGGGTTGTTTCGTCCTCAAAATTTCTTCGTACAAAGGCTCTACAATTGGAGCGATATTCGGCAATATTTCGCGTACATTTTTGCCTAGGTGCTCTGCTGGACTCAGGCAATTTATTTCTGCTAGAAATTGATTAATTTGCACGTACCGCAGTTGGGAGTCCAAAATGCAAAGTCCCGCCGGCGCCTCCTTCAAAAAGGCATCAAATAGTGCTTGTCTCTGTGCTAATTCTTGTTCTAAAGCTTTGCAAATGCTGAGATCTGTTAAAGAACCCATCATTCCCACAACTTCTCCCGTTTTGTCTTTCAAGAGCGAAAGCATCAGGTGGGATGAAATTTTTTCGCCTGATTTATGGCGTGTTATAACTTCTATTTCATGATCGCCTTTTTCTTGTAGCGGTTTGATGACTTGCTCTAACAAAAATTCGTGCTGTTCTGGCGGGTAAATTAGAGAAATGTGCTGTCCGATAGCCTCAGTTTTTTCATAGCCGTATAACTTTTGGCAGGCTTGATTCCAAATGGTGATCGAGCCGTCCATATCTGTAGAAATCACCGCTTCGTGAATTTGGTCGATAATTTGACTTTGGAGACGCAATTTTTCTTGACCCTGTTCCAGTTCGGCGGTTTTTTCTGCGAGTAGTTTCTGAGTTTTTTCCAGTTCAGCAGTCTGCTTTGCCAGCAATTTTTCCAGATGTGAACTGCGGTGCGGCGGCGCTGATTCCAGCGGATTGCTATTTTCTCGCCCAGGATTAAAAATTTCTTCAGCGCTCAGCCAAATCGCGCACTCTCCCCCTGTTTCAATAGCCCGCTCAGAAACTCGCACGGGTACGAGATGGTTGTTTTTATGTTTGTATGCTGCTTCGCAAAGGCCCGTGCAGCTATCCGCGCACTGCGTTTGCTGAATTTCCCAGTAGTTGAGGTGAAGAGTTTCTGCCACTGTGCGGCCGATAATACTTGCAAAAGCTGGATTTACGTCGAGAAAAGTCCCGTCCGTCCGGCACAATGCCAGCCCGATCGGGCTGAGTTCTAACAATTGGCGGCGGGAGCGATTGCGCTTGGCTTTTCCTAACTGGCTTTGCATCTGACCTAGCTGGACTTGGTTTATTTAATTATATCTTTTCACGTTGTTTATTGCTGTAACTTTTATCCTTCATTAACCAAGAGAGAAGAAGGAAGTTCGGCAACGGATTGTATAACGGATTTAACGGATGTAACGGATGGATGCTGAGGTTCGAGGGAAGAAGGAAGAGGTTGGATCGGAGGTTCGAGGGAAGTTCGGCAACGCTCCCTGTACTGGATTTAACGGATGGATGTTGAGGAAAAAGACAGGATGGGGAAACAAAAATGAGTAAGAATCAACGGGGAGGAGGAAAGAGGGAATGAGAAGAAACCAGAAAAATCACAAAAGAAGAAGTACAAAACTGGTACAAAGACCATTAATTTATACATGGTATCTTCCCTCCAACCTTCTTCCTTCTTCCTTCTTCCTTCTTCCTTCTTCCTTCTTCCTTCTATTAATCGCGGGCAATACCTTCGGATCTGGCGGCCAACTGCACTGCACCGGCGACAGCAATGGCAACTCTTTCATCAAAAACAGACGGTATAATGTGCTCTTTGTCAAGCTGGGAAGGACTGACTAAAGAGGCGATCGCATAAGCTGCTTCCAAATACATACTGGTCGTAATCGTGGTTGCTTTGCAGTCCAAAGCACCTCGAAATATCCCCGGAAATGCCAAAACATTGTTAATTTGATTCGGGTAGTCGCTGCGTCCGGTTGCGATAATCGCCGCATCTTCCACAATTAATTCTGGCTGAATTTCGGGAATGGGATTTGCCATTGCAAAAACAATGGGATTCTCGGCCATGGAACGCACCATCGAACGGGTGACTACGCCGGGGGCGCTGACGCCTAAAAATACATCGGCACCGGCGATCGCATCTTCCAAAGTACCGCTCGAAGCCACAGCAAATTCTAGTTTTTCTGGGTTCATATCCGTGCGGTCTTGGGAGAGGACGCCTTTGGAGTCGCACATGATGATGTTTTGGGCACCTGCTTTACGCAGCAACCTGGCGATCGCGACTCCTGCCGCACCCGCTCCGTTAATCACGATACACACTTCTTCTATTGTTTTTTTCACGAGTTTCAAGGCATTAATTAATGCTGCCAAACTAACAATCGCAGTGCCGTGCTGGTCGTCGTGAAAGATCGGAATATCTAAGCTTTCCCGCAATCTTGCTTCGATTTCAAAGCAGCGGGGAGAAGAAATATCTTCGAGGTTAACGCCACCAAAAACCGGGGCGATATTCTGCACTGTGCGAATAATTTCCTCGGTATCTTGGGTATTCAAACAGATAGGAAAGGCGTCAATACCTGCAAATTCTTTAAATAGCATGGCTTTGCCTTCCATGACTGGCAGTGCGGCGGCCGGGCCGAGGTTTCCCAGCCCCAAAACTGCGCTACCGTCGGTAACAATGGCAACAGTATTTTGTTTGATTGTGAGGTTGTAAACTTGTTGGGGGTCATTGGCGATCGCCGTGCAGATGCGGCCGACTCCAGGGGTGTAGGCCATTGCCAAATCTGACTGGCGTTTGAGGGAAATTTTGCTAACTACGCTGATTTTTCCGCCGCGGTGCAAGTTGAAAGTGCGATCGTACACATCGATCACTTTGATATCCGGCAGCGCTTTCACTGCTTGGAGTATTTCTTCGTTGTGCTCGGTGCTGTAAGCATCGACGGTGATATCGCGAATGGTAGTGGCGCGAGTTTGCTCGATCAAATCGATTTGGCCGAAGTTGCCGCCAACAGATGCGATCGCACTGGTGACTGTTGCCAGCATTCCCGGCCGGTTCGGCAGAGCAACCCGAATTGTTAAACTAAAGCTGGGGTTCGGTGTCAGTTTTACCATTATGTCTTGATTTCAGATTTGAGAATTTCAATCTTAGATTTTATCGCCAATGTTAGGCATAAAATTTAATAATTCACATTTTCAACTGAAATTTTTAACAAATTCTATGAGCTTGTGATACGATCGCTCTGCACTGCCAAGCGTGTCGCTGGAAAACTCATCTTTTTTTGAGTAGAGCTTTGCTCTGTGTATAGCTTGTGACTCGCTCACAAACAGCCTATTTTCTGTCAAGTTCGCCGCCAACCGCGAATATGAAGCGCGGGGCTAGAAATCCGGTTTATAAGGTCAACGTCCGCAAGTCTTATCTATTTTTGAGAATATTTCTGTTTATTCTGAACATCAGCAGATATTTCCCAAAAGTCTATTCTCCAGCGATACCGCCTAATTCCTGCTGCTGTCTTTTGAAGCGAGACACCCAGGAGAGTTGATGCGGCTTTTTGGTGGCCTTTATTGGGGAGTTAAAAAGTAGATGCACGGCTGCTTGAGCCTGCAGGTAAAAATCTGAGCGACTGACAAGCGGGCATTTGATATATATATGTTGCCTGCTTGTTTAACACTTGCCAAGGATTGCGAGTGCAACCTTGCAAACGATCTAATTACCTGCACGCTTTGCCCGATAATTCCAGCGACTGTAACTAACAGACAATCTATCCCGCGCCGGCACAGGCACAGCTTGGGCCGAACCCTGCACAGTTGCTGGTTGCTAACTGTCAATTTTATCGATCGGCCGCAGCATCGGCCCATATAATAGTAAAGAATTTGCAAGCCAGACAATCCGGGGGAACTTTTTCTAAGTTTTGCAGATCGACTGATTGCTCTGCCTCGCTGCCGGCGGGAAGTATGCACAGGGCAACCTGTCCGACTCCTGCCATGAGTTCGGCAACTCGCTCCAAAATACTGTCCATTTTGTCAATTAGTTGCTCTGCTGCATCCAGACTCGGCGCGATGATGAAAAAGGTTTTGACTCCATCGGGACAAGGGGCGAAGCCGAGGGTAGACTCTCGCAATAGTGCTTGGGTGGAGAGACTGAAACCGTCGTAGAAGCGATCGATTACTGCTTGATAAAAGACTTGGGTCAGAGAGCGATCGCCAAAAATAGGTTGAGATAACATAACTGCTTCCTTTCGTAGGATTTTTGGGTGCATTGAAAAAATTTTAACATACCTTAATGTAAGGGATTTAACTAAACGATCAAGCGATCGAGATCATGGACTTGATGTGACATTTTTAAATTTGTGTAGCGATCGCAACTGTGATAAAATGTACTATGTGTTAGCGCTGCCAGTGATTTTTATCGCATCCGCAGCTCAAAGCTAAGTACAAAATTTCCTAGTAGGTGAGGAGAGGGGGAGAGGGCCAGAGGGAGAGAACCAGAGGGAAATTACCTACGTAGTAAAAGTATTATTGGCAAAAAGTGCTGAATCTAGAGTTTAAAATAAACATCCAATCAAAATATTCAAGATGAACTCGATCGCCCAACAGTTAAAAGCAAAATTTGAAAAAGCATTCACCGCTGCATTCGGCGAAAGTTATGCAGGTGCAGATCCGATGCTAGCCGCCGCCAGCAATCCCAACTTTGGGGACTTTCAGTGCAACGCAGCGATGAGTTTGGGGAAAAAGTTAGGAAAGCCGCCGCGGGCGATCGCCTCGACAATTATCGAACACCTAGATATTACTGACATCTGCGAAACCCCAGAAATCGCCGGGCCGGGTTTTATCAATTTGAAGCTGAAACCGGCTTATTTGGAAGCGCAAATTAGTGCGATCGCCGCCGACTCGCGTTTGGGGATTGAACCAGCGAAAACGCCTCAGACAATCGCGATCGACTTTTCGAGTCCGAATATAGCCAAGGAAATGCACGTCGGACATTTGCGATCGACAATCATCGGAGATGCGATCGCCCGCATCCTCGAATTTCAAGGCCACGACGTACTCCGAATCAACCACATCGGCGACTGGGGCACCCAATTCGGAATGCTGATCGCATACTTGCGCGAAGTTCACCCCGAAGCCCTCACAACCGCTGACGCCCTAGACTTAGGCGATTTAGTCGCATTTTACCGCCAAGCAAAACAGCGCTTCGACGCAGACGAAACCTTCAAAGAAACCGCCCGCCAAGAAGTAGTAAAACTGCAAGCAGGCGCCGAAGACACCCGCCGCGCTTGGAAATTGTTGTGCGATCAATCGCGCCGCGAATTTCAAGTAATCTACGACTTGCTCGACATCAAATTAACCGAACGCGGCGAATCGTTTTACAACCCATTATTGCCCGCCGTAGTCGAAGATTTAACCAATCTAGGTTTGCTAGTAGAAAGTGACGGCGCGAAATGCGTTTTTGTAGACGGTTTCACCAACAAAGAAGGCGAACCGCTGCCGCTAATAGTCCAAAAAACCGACGGCGGCTACAATTACGCTACAACAGATTTAGCAGCAGTGCGCTACCGCATCCACAAAGATAATGCAAAGCGCATAATTTACGTCACAGATTCAGGACAAGCAAACCATTTTGCCCAAGTATTTGCAGTAGCCAGAAAAGCCAATTGGATTCCTGAAGATGTCGAAATTGTCCACATTCCCTTCGGTTTAGTATTAGGAGAAGACGGGAAAAAATTAAAAACTCGTTCTGGGGAAACGGTGCGGTTGCAGGATTTGTTAGATGAGGCGATCGTCCGCACGCGCCAAGATTTGGAAGAGAGATTAAAAACAGAGGAAAGACAGGAAACTGAGGAATTTATTGCTAACGTATCTCGAACAATTGGTTTGAGTGCCGTTAAGTATGCAGATTTAAGTCAAAATCGCGCCAGTAACTATATTTTCAGTTACGACAAAATGCTCGCATTGCAAGGAAATACCGCTCCTTATATGCTGTATGCTTACGTGCGCGTGCAGGGAATTCGCCGCAAAGGTGAGATTAATTTTGATAACTTAGATGCTGGTGCGAAAGTAATTTTGCAATCCGACCCCGAGTTGGTATTGGCAAAGCATTTATTGCAGTTGAATGAAGTTGTAAATGCTGTGGGCGGGGACTTGTTGCCGAATCGAATTTGTCAGTATTTGTTTGAATTGAGTCAAAAGTTCAATCAATTTTTTGAGCAATGTCCGGTTTTGAAAGCTGAGGAACCCTTGCGGACTTCGCGGTTGATTTTGTGCGATTTGACGGCGAGGACTTTGAAGTTGGGTTTGGAGTTGTTGGGGATTAAGGTCTTGGAAAGAATGTAATTTTTTAACCCCTTTGCACTCACGAACCGCCTCAAGTCTTGAACTATACCGCTGCAACCAGAAATCATATTACCCGAAATCTGGACACGGCAGTGCCGTTTCCCTACAATTAATCAGGCGATGGTTATATGTCTCATCGAGTGCTCATGATTATTTTGGGGTAGGGAAACGGCATTGCCGTGTCCAGAGTTGCCGTGTTTTCGATGATTATATCCGATCGCTGAAATTCATCGGCAAAGTAAACCTTAATTGAAGGAGAATATTCTGTAAGCGCGATCGCGCTTAACTTAGTGCCCTTCAATCATGGATTTATGGGTTTATGGCAACTTTTATCACACCATCTCGTTGATTGCCGAATAATTCATACGCTTCTTTTATTTGATCTAGCTTAAACCTGTGTGTGATCATAGGTCTCAGGTCGGCACGAGCGGACTGTATGATATTTATCAGCCGCCGCATACGTTCTTTTCCACCGGGGCAGAGACTGGTAACAATTTTCTTATCTCCGATACCGGCGGCAAAGGCATCTACAGGAATGGTAAGTTTTCCAGAATACACTCCTAGACTCGATACAATTCCGCCGGGTTTAACCACACGCAAACACGCTTCAAAGGTTTCCTGAATACCGAGTGCTTCAATCGCTACATCTACACCACGACCATTGGTCAAATCCAGGATCGCTTCGACTGGATTGCACTCTTTATAATTTAAAACAATGTCGGAGCCAAGCATTTGGGACATTTTCAGGCGTGTCGGATTGCTGCTCACGGCAATGATTTTGGAAGCACCTCTGAGTCTGGCACCGACAGTTGCGCTCATACCAATTGGTCCTTGGGCAAATATGGCGACTGTATCACCAATCTTGATATTTCCGCTTTCGGCACCACTGAAACCTGTACTCATAACATCTGGACACATAAGCACCTGTTCGTCGGTTAATTCGTCAGGTATGGGAGTCAAATTGGCGATTGCGTTCGGCACTAGCATATATTCCGCCTGAGAACCATCAATGGTATTGCCGAAGCGCCAACCACCCAGTGGCTTACCGCCGCACTGCGCTTGGTATCCGTCAAGACAGAAATTGCACTGACCACAAGGAGTTATAGCACCAGCAAGAATACGCTGTCCTATTTCATAGCCGTGAACTCCTGCGCCGAGTTCTGCAATGACGCCAACTGGTTCATGTCCTAGTGTCCGTCCAGGCTGGACGGGTACTTCACCTTTGAGTATATGAACATCTGTGCCACAGATTGTCGTCGTGGTGATTTTAATCAGTGCATCAGTAGGCCCAATCTCAGGAATTGGTTTTTCTTGAATTTCGATTCGCCCTTTTTCTACAAAAACGGCGGCTTTCATCTTTCGCATAAATTTTTTACACAATTTTTAAGATGATACTATGTAACATCAATACAGCGCTTTTCTTTCTGCGCGTCTCCTTGCTCCCCTATTTGTGACTGCCATTCGGCTTATATCCCTCTTTTGTCACTTTGGGGTGAAACCTTGAATCTTCATGGACTGTATCCTCGAAAAATCGTCAATTTATCCGAGAGTGATGAAGGATCGCTGCGTCCCAACCGCTGGGGCGGTTGCTATAACGCTTACAGAGTCGGAGGAGCAAGCGTTTCAGGAGGAACTTGGTAGGATTGAGCCAGAGGCACAGGAGCAGGTTATGCAGATTGTTACCAGTTGGGTGCAGACAGGGATTGAGCGGGGGAGACGCGAAGGAATTCAGGAAGGGATTCCCCTTGGCAAAGTTTCTCTGGTGATGCGTTTGCTGCATCGTCGTCGGAGAAAGGAAAAACAACCGTAAACGATAATTGCGCTGAAATTAATCAGCAAAGTAAACCTTAATTGAAAAAGACTCACTCTCCATCAATACCTTCCCACAGTTCCGATACAGGTCTAGTTTTTCCTGTCTTTATTTCCAGCCATGCTTGCCGAAAGCTTTCTTCTGGAGATGGGAGTGCTTCTTCGTCTTCGTTAGCAAGAACAATAACGCCAACTCTGCGTCCAGCAAATTTTTCGGATAGGGCGAGAATCTCTTCCCAAGTTCCCTCTAGTTCTCACAGTTGTGATGTCATTACTTTTACTTATTTGGAAATTTAAATTTAGTTAATTGTAGCGCATCTCTAAAATCGAGCCTTTACGGCTTTTTGTTAACAATCAAGGTTTCCAAAATGCCTTTAAACATTGTTACCACAATTTGGCGATCGTTATCTCTCACAAATATATCGTAATTGGGACTTGAGTTAATTTCAATTAACAAATATGCTCCGTTTTTATCTAGTGCTATGTCAAGCCCCGCATAATTAATCGCAATTTCCGCAAAAACAGGTTTAACAAAATCTTCAATCTCCGACATGAGATTTGGGTTAATTATATGTTTGGCTTTTGCACCTTCCCAGTGCAGCGGGCTTAAATTCCCCGCAAATTTAGCCTGAGATTTGTCTTTCTCGTACAGTAAAACTAGCTTTTCTTTGCAGAATACAGCCCGATATTCGCGGGCAATTCCGATGTATTCTTGAGCTAGGGCCACATAGTCATAATCTTTACTGTTGACGTTAAATATAATTTCTAGGGCTTCTTTAATTTGCTCTCTACTTTCACACAAAAAAACATTGTTGCCACCAGCACCGCGATTTCTTTTGAGAATCACCGGGAAAGCGAATTTTTTGTTTACTTCTAAAACTATTGATTCAATATCTGGGGAACTCAAATACTTTTTATACTTCTCCTCGCAGTAAGGCGAGACAAAACCGAGAGTTCTGGGAGTATTTATTTTGCCGTTTAATAGTTGATAGGTATATTCTTTGTCTTTAAAAATCTCTGCTACTGAGGCGCTGTTAAATGGCGTCATGTAATTGACAAAATAATATTCTTCGCCGCCCTGTTTGAGTCTAATCAAGTTTTGGGAAGGATGCAGGATTTCGTAAGGGATATTTAATTCCTCACAAGCTGCCAGCAGGATTTCAATATTGGTTAGCATAAAATGTAACTTAATTAGAAATTAATTTTAAAGATTTGAGATTAGAGAATCGCTTCCCAATCTCAAACCTCAAATTCGTTAGCGCAGCCCTCGAAGAGGATCGCACTTTTATCCGAACAACCGCTGCTGTCCGTTGGCCGCATCTTTCCCGGCATAAATCTCGCGCGTTCCCTTGGGAATGTAAATCCAATCGAATTCTTGCAAGCGGTTTGTCAAATTGGAAATGCTCACTCCCAACTCATCTCTCATTTTGTATAAATGCGACCACTTAGTTAAATCACGCCCCTGTCTTTTTTCCTCCAAAATACACCGAGGCATCAACAAACAGCTTGCAAAATATTGCGCTTGCCATTCGATCGACAAAACCTTATTATCAGCACTCGCACCCCGACAAACAAACGGTTCCTCGACATCCTGGGCGGTTTTTCCTTCATTGCCCAAGTTTAATTCCAACTGTTCCACAGTGCCGTCTGCTTCGTCTTGATTGACGTGTAGCACCCAGTGGCCGATTTCGTGGGCGATCGTCGATTCGATGAAGCCCGGCGGTTTTTCGAGAATCTGTTCATTGATTTCGATTAACCGCTGCTGCGGCAAAATCCTCGCCGCGATCGCACCTTCTTCATCCGGCTCAATGCACTCCCAAACTACGCCTAAATCCAGAAAATCAGCAACCGTTGTCGCATCAAAAGGCCATCTCGGAGCAAAATTTTGCGTTTTCTGCATCTGCATCAATATGTCATTTGCAAAACGCTCGATCGTTTCTTTGGGATAGAAGCAATACGGCTTAAAGATACTCACTATGAGGGGCCTCTCTTACGCTTCAAAAGACTGTTTGAGCCAATCTGGATTTTCTTGCATTCGCCGGAAAAGAGCCTGCATTTCCTTCGGATTCTGCTTCAGCAGCGCTTCGTACTGCTGCGGTAGTCTCCCCGCCAGGAAAATCAATTCCTCTTCATTTATGTCTAGATTTCGCGCTAATGCTCGGATTACGTCCTCTTTTGGCGCATAATCCGCTCGATCGTTCTCCAACTTAGACAAATAAGTAAAATCCACACTTAGCATAGCAGCTAGCTCACGTTGTGAGTAAGCTTTGTCCTTGCGAGCTTGACGGATCAGTCTTCCAAATGTTTGTTCCACGGTTTTTCGCCTCCTGACAAGCATTCTAGCCTGTTTTGATGAAAAGTTCAACAAAATACTTGACGGGAAAATCAACCCGCGCTACCATGAGGTTAGTTGACGGTTTAATCAACCTACTAAGCCTGACTGGTAGGGTTAAGGGTGCAAATTAGCCTAGCTCACACGCTACATATAGCGTCGTCAACTTTAGAGGAGTGAGAAGCGCTGGGCGTCAAAACGCTTGTACGCAGCAAATAAGGAGGAGCAGATAGCAAATGCTGAGAACCTGGACAGACACGCATTACAAGCTCGAAGACGATGACTGGCTATACATCGCCACCCACGAAGAACAAAGCTCAGCCTCACTGGTTTGTCCCGGCTACGCGCGGGATGGCGAAGGGTTCAGCATCCACTTCACCCCAGCGCACTTAGAAACGTTAGAGCATTTGCTCGCCGCGCTGCGGATTATCAAAGCTCAACAAGAGGCGGTGCTTGAGTATACCTATCCAGAACCAAAAGCGACAACACATCTGATTAGGTAATGGAAGTTCGGCCACGAGCAATGTACGAGATTTAACGGATTACCAATTACCAATTCCCCCTAAAGCAATAAAAAACTAAGGAAAAACGAACAATGACTAAAACACAAGAAAGACCTACATTTTCAGTATTTGGTGCCAAACCGAGCAATGCTTTGCTAGTACCCGAAATCCCGATCGCAGTACGTAACAATTGCCAGGCCGGCCAGTGGACGATCGGCGATACAGACTACGGTTCCAAGTGTTCCATGACAATCCTCAAATTCTCCAAATTCTTCGGTTCCCTCGGTCAAACTTCCCACACACTGTGGGGTCAACTGTGGTTTGTCGCAGAAACCGGCGAACTGCCGCAAGGAGTTGTCATGGTGACATACATCAAAAACCGCAGCTTGAACGATTTTAACCGTTTGGTAGCATCAGTTCAATCTCGCGGCGTAGAACCTGCCACCGGAATTTTTGTTCCAGAATTTGTCAAGCATTCCGGTCAGAAACCAGACGACAGCGGAGTTGTAAAACCGATTAACTACTACAGCTTGAAATGGTCTTGGATGGAGCGTAAAGACTGGGGAGTAATCGACCAAGCGGCAGCAGTTTTGTCAGATTCTAGCAATCAATCGCGGATGATTGACTTAGAAGGAACAAAAGCTATGGTGTGTTTAGATAACCTGCCGGCGCAGCAAGTTGCCTGCTTGATGGCCGCTCACGCTGGCGGTGAAAGCGATGCTATGGCTTTGAATTCCAACGGCGGTATGTCGCTACCGCCAGCGGAAGACAAATCAACTGCTGACTTGTTCTAATTCTGTGGTAAAGGCGCGATTAAATCGCGCCTTTACCATAACTGTTACAACGCATAGTGAAATGAAGAAATTAACGAATCTAAAAACCAAACCCAACCTGCAAGAAAGCCGTTTGAAAGAGAATCTTGAGCTCCTAGACCAAATTCGGGCAGACGCAGTTAATGACATCGAAAGTCTCACCGAAGACTTCCAACACATGACTTTAGTTGCCGAATCTGTCCAGCGGAATTACCGAGCTTTGTTAGCCGAAAATCAACTGCTAAAAGGCACACTTTTAAGTATAATTGATGAGTGCGGCTGCGGGCAAGGAAATCGGTGCGATCGCTGCTGGAAAATTCTCAAAATTCTAGGTATTGCCAATCCAGAAGAAAAACCCGACGCAGCCAGAAAGTACCGTTCCATTCTCAGCCAACTCCGCAACTTAGAATAACTGAAAACGTTTCAGTCACAAGTGTCGAAAAGCTATAATCAGGAGAAGCAAAAATTATGACAATAGCAACTGCCAAGGATAGCAAAGCCCAAATTTTGCAAAACTTTCAGCAGATTTTAGCCGACCACAAAAAGATCGAATCCAAAGTAGAAACCAAAGAACAGTCAGCCGAAAAAGCCAAAAATAAACAAGTCCTCGAAGTCGCTTCCACCTACACAATTGACAGCATCGTCAAAGGCTTGGCTGACTTGCAATTAGATTTCGGCAGCATCATCAGCGGAATTTCCGAAAAACTGAAGGCGGAATCTTCCAAATTAGACGAATTAAAACGCGCCATCGAAATTGAAGCCGAACAATTGCAAGAGTTGCAGCAAATCAGAGTTGTAGCAGACGCCCTCCACATTTTAACTCAAGAGCACCGAGAAAAACTGACCCTGCTCGAACAAAACAGCGCCAACCAGCGCGAACTTATCGAAAAAGATACGACCCAAAAACGCAAGGTTTGGGAAAAAGAAAAAGAAGAATTTGATGCAGCAGTTCAAGAAGAAACTGCACTCATAACTAAAGAGCGTCAGCAAGAAACAGCCGATTACCAATACGAATTACAGCGCACCCGCAAAATCGAAACCGACGAATACGAAGAAACGAAGCGCAAACTAGAACGGGACTTGCAGCAATCTACTCGCGAAAAAGATAAAAATTGGACACAGCGCGAAAAAGTCCTCAGCGACAATCAAGCGGAGTTTGAAGAGAATCAAAGAAAAGTCGCCGGATTTGAAGAAGAACTCAAAGAGGCTTATGTCAAAGCCAAAGAAGAAGCTATTCAAGAAGTTTCCCGCGAAGCTAAAGTCAAGGCAGATTTAGTGGAGAAAGAATGGGAAGGAAGCAAGCAGGGATATGAATTGAAAGTGCAATCACTACAGCAGACAATTGGGCGACAAACCGAACAAATCGCCGAAATCTCTGCACAATTGCAAGCCACGATGAAGCAAGCGCAAGACTTGGCAATGAAAGCTTTTGCTACCAAAGCTTAAGGTTTGTAGCTAAATTTTTGATAATAATCGGCGGTTGAAACCGCTCCTTGTCCAACAAAGTCCGCCGATGCGGACTAACAAAGTTAGGAGATGAAAGCGATGGCGAGAATGAATGACAAAAATACGAAGGCTGAAATATTAGAAGCTTATAAACAGTTGGAACAAGAAAAAAATGCACTGGATTCGCAACTGAAGCAGCTTAATAACGATAAATCTGTCAATATTTCTCAATCAGAAATCGCAGTCAAAGAACTAGCAATAGCGGAAGCAAGAAAAGCAATGGGTTTCACTGAAAGCAAACAAAAAATGCAGGGGACGATCGACAATTTAATCTTACTGCAATTTGGCTTCGGTGCTGCTGTCAGCGAACTGTCGGAAAAACTGACAACAGAAGCGTCTAAACTGGGGGAATTGCAGCGAACTGTCGGCGACGAAATCCAACAACTGCAAGAGTTGCATAGTTTAGAAGATGTTGCAGAAGATACGCTGGACAATTTAATCCAACAATACGAAGAAAGCGCCAAAACATTTAGTGCGGAACTCAGCGAACAGCGCGAAACTGTTGAACAGGAATTGTGGGAACGCCGGCAAGCTTGGGAAAAAGAGCAGGAACTGCAAAAGTTAGCCGTTAAAGAACGCAATGAGAACCACCAAAAAGCTCGCCAGCGGGATGAAGAGTTGTATGCTTACGATTTGAATCTTCAGCGAAATCTGGACATCGAGGAATACCAACAGCGCCAGAAAAGGCTGTATCAAGAAATCGAAGAGTTTCAGCAAGAACAGGAGAAACAGTGGGCGGAACGCGAAAAATCTATTTCGGAACGGGAAAAACTTTATGCTGAGGTGAAAGCGAAGGTAGAAGCTTTCCCGAAAGAACTGGAAGCTAATATCAAGAACGGGAAAGATAACGGTCGCAATATTGGCAATTATCAAGCTAAAGTTAAGGCTGATTTGTCTGCTAAAGATATCGAAGGGCAAAAGCAAAATTATGAACTGCAAATTCAAGGGATGTTGCAGACAATTCAAAATCAAGATGCGCGCCTTGCTAGCTTGTCGAAACAACTAGATTCTGCTTTGAAACAGGTTCAAGATTTGGCGGTGAAGGCGATTGAGGGAGCATCGAATTTGAGTTCTTTGCAAGCAGTGAGGGAAATTGCGATCGAACAAGCGAAGACTCAGCAGAAAAATAAGTAGATCGGACTCGGCGGTTGAAACCGCTGCATAGAGTCAAACGCAGTCTGCGGAGGCCGACTGGGAGAAGTAAGGTGCTCTTCGGCGCACCTTACGCTATTTTGAGAAAAAACTAGCTTTTCTTAGTGGAGTTTTCAAACTGTCCACTCGCTGCGAGTCTTGCTTGAGGCTCAAACCCTCTCTACAGCGTTGAAATATTTAGTAAAAAGCCCGATCGCACTGTTCACTTATCGAAACTGTCCCCTGCTCTCCTGACCGCTTCACTCACGCTATCTATTCTTTAAGTTAATGAACCAAAAGATATATTGGACTTAGAGGCACTATGCAGAAACAAATCCTACGCCAAAAAGATACTAATGCTTGGATACTTCAGTGCTGGCTTTCTTTTATTCTTGCCCTTTCCGCCACTACTGTAGGTATCATTTATTTACAGGTAGATCCCTGGCAAAAAGCTTTTATGGGTATGGGTTTAACTTTTTCAGTCGGCTCGTCTTTTACTTTAGCAAAAACCATTCGCGATAACAACGAGGCATCAACATTAACTGCCAGAATCGACGAAGCTAGAGTTGAGAAAATTCTCGCTGAGCACCATCCTCTCAAATAAATTTGACTATACAATGTATACAACAAACAGCCCGGGCGGGCTGTTTTTGTTGTTTGAGCCACAGGTTTCAAGCTGCGGATGGGAATTGGGGATTTCAATGGCTACCTTTGAACTTACGATCGCGCAACTTATTCTTTTGTCGCTGGCGAATACCGGCCTTAACTGTCGCCATATCCACCGGAAAACCAACGACAGGCATCACCTGATCCTTGCGTTCTTCTTCCAGATTCTTGAGTTCGGTGTAATCAACCCAGTGAATGCAATTCACCGGACAAGTGTCGATCGCCTCAGCAATCAACTCTTCAGAATCCCCGTCTTGTCGAACTACGCGCGATCGACCGTAATCCGGTTCAATATAAAAAGTATTGCGAGCAACGTGAGCGCAATGCTTGCAGCCAATGCAGGTAATCTCATCAACATAGACACCTTTTTGGCGCAACACGCCACCCAATTCCGGTTCCAAACCAGAGCGATCGGGCGCATCCCGCAAAAATCCTCCCAACTCCGGCTCTAAACCAGAGCGATCGCTTGCTGTATCTATTCCGAGTCCAGAAAGCTGAGACATTTAGACCCCCACAATAGTAAATAAGTCCGCGAAAGCGGACTTTGATGACACAAGATTGCAAAAATCTCGAAAAATTATTAAGCGCACCAGCGTTGCACCACCAAGCGGATCGAACCGTCTTGATTTTGCTTTTGCTCAGAAATTTGGAAACCCTGCTTAGCGCTTTCATTCACCACAGTATGGTAAGCGTAGCGCTGAGTCACCTTATTCAGAAAACGGTCTACAGACCAAGCTTGCTGCCAAAACTGCAAGTCAGCCACTAATTCATACTCAGTCCCGTTCCAGCTAAAACCTACGTCGTAGCCGTTTTTTTGCTCAATCACGACCTCAGCGGTGCTGGTTAGGCCGCGATAGCCGCGCACCTCAGTCGGGCCCGACTTCCAGTCGATACCCAAGTCAGTTAAAGCAGCTTCCAAAGAATTCAAATTGCGGATCTGGGTCTTAATTTGGCTAAAATGTGACATGGTGGTTCCAAAAAAACTTAAGTGAACTCAACAAAAAAATTACCAATCGCTAAAAGCCACTTGGGCCGTCGCTTCGGCTGACTGATGCAGCGCTTGCGTGAAATATTCAGATGTTGACTCTTGGTGAAGCACCACGCCGAGCTGAGCTTCAATTGCAGCCGTTACCTCAGCACAGGAAGCACCGACAATGCCGGTGACCGTTTCCTGTACGCGGCCATCTGGATAGATCACAAACTCTAGTGTTTCCATAATGCGGGCTGACTGAATAGGAATATTGAGAACAGACACCGACACCAGCAAGCCAGGGACGATGCCTCCTGAAGTAGCTTCTTGAGAGTTGGCTGACTGACAAAGCGCTATATCAATTTTGACGAATTGATAGGTTTTGAGTCACAACTTAACAGAACTTATTAATAGGTAGAAGCAATACATCAGTTGTATGTAAAGTTTCGCGTAGATCGTGACATCAGTCAAGTCATACATGAGTCGCGAATATTCGCAAGGGCTATTTGGGAGGGATCGGGAGGGAAGAGCGATCGCGGAGGGTGGGTATGTAAGTTAAGTGCGGTGGGAACCGAGGTACTTAACTTACATAAAGCTAAGGTAATTGACATTTGTCTGGATGATTGTGGGGATCGCCCAACAGCGAGAGGCAAATGCGGCTCAAATCAAGTCTTTGACGGAAGGGTTGCGATCGCGCTAACATCAGAAGTCGATCAGAAGCGCCTTCAGTAACTTCTGGTCGTGGTGAAGCATCGTCTGTTGGCTTTTTAACCTGAAGTTCCCAGCAGGAGGGAACTTCAGGTTAAAGTTTCTTAGCAGTGATACAAACCATTCCATTAATCATCTCGTTCTGAAGTACCTGTAAACCTATTTCAGATAGCCGATCGCACAACCAATTTTTATTGAGCCGCAGTTTTTGGTAAGAACTGGCACTGAATGACCACCGATCGCCCTGTTTTTGATAGAGTAAGTCGTGGACTGCTACGCTGTTTTCCTGATACTCCAAGAAACAAGTGAGGATTGTAAATTCATCACTTTGTACAGGAATAAAACGCTGAGTTCCATGAAGCTCTGCTGAGACATAATCGCGGAAAGTTAAAATCAACATCCCATTCTCAATCAGCCAGCGCTCAATGTCCAAAATTAATGAATCGACAGCACTCAATGATTCTAGGTGTGTAAGTGTGTCGCCCATGCAAACAATGAGCTGCGCCTGTTCCTGAATATGTTGCGAGAAATTAAGCAGATCGTCGTGAATGGTACGGATGGAAAGATGTTTAGCGCGATCGCGTAACTCTGAAAGTAGGGCATCACAGAAATCTATAGCTACTACCGAAAAGCCTAATTTCGCTAAAGGAATAGATTGAAATCCTGAGCCTGCACCTAAATCAATGGCTAATCCTCGCGGTACGGAGTCGAGCCCCAATTGACAAAAAAGAGCGTGATTTCGTTCGATCGCTGCTTCAGGATTTCCCGACATCCAACTGTAAACTGCAGCAAGTTGCTGGTTATAGTGGTCTTGTGCTTTGTTCATTATTATGCTAAGTTCGATGACTCCTTGAAAAGGAGCAAAGTCATTCAACCCGATGGAAACTAAACCACCACTGCCACATTTTACGCGGGAAACTGCTAAAACTAAAGTTCAAATCGCAGAAGATGACTGGAATAGTCGCGATCCAAAACGAGTAGCTTTAGCTTACACCGGAGATTCACCGTGGCGTAACCCTGCCTACTTTTTCAGTGGAAGGTAACAAATCAAGGCTTTCCTAAAACGAAAGTTGGCAAAAGAACTAGACTACTGTTTTAAAAATGAAGTGTGGAGTTTTACAAAGAAGCTGATTTCTGTGCGCTTTGAATAGCAGTCGCACGAGGGTCAGAGTGCGGATTTGTTCATTGAAATAATCCCAAAATATCGAAGGAAGAGGGAAAGGGGAAGAGCTGAAAGGGTGACAAAAATGGCTACAATACAGTTCTGCTCAGCTTTGCCGCCCTTTTACATCGTTGATAATTTGACCGTTTATTGGGGTGTAAACTACTATATTCTCTAACTTATTCTTGACAAATATCCATAAAACTTACCCAATTTTTCGCCCACATACCCACTTGAAATGTACTGTGCGAACGATAAATACGTTTGGCTTGTTTTCGACGAGCTACATATTTTTGCGCTCCCTATCTTTTGACTAATTTTCCTTCAATAATTCTCGCTGTATAAGCGATGCTTACTAACAAGATTAAGGTCAATAGCCTGGGTTCTGATACTTTTGCATCTTCAATGTTATAGCTACCGCTTTTATAATGTCTAAACATTTCTTCTATATCAAATCTTTGTTTATAAGCGCTTATAGCCGCTTTTAAGGTTTTCAACTTAGTTAATATAAACCATCCTTCTTTGACTGTGACTCCGCGATATTTTCCTTTCCATTTACAAGCGACATTAGCTTTAAATCTTTTAAATTTTGCTGGCGGGCTGACAACCCCGCCCAAAAGCCAGACAGGGCAAAGATTTGACTCACCTGTGTTAAAAAAAGATAGGTCAAGCTAAAGTTACACTCGACCTATGCCAAAAATATGTTACCTAGATTCTATCAGACTCACTTCCAAAGAGAACTAACCCCCTCTCAATTTTTAGTTCTAGAAATAGTGCTCAATCTCTTAACATCAGAAAAACAGGTGAGATTAGAACGACTTGCTCGCGTATTTCCGTACCCCATTACCACGCTCAAGTCGTCGCCGCAAGTTACAAAGATTTTTAGATTTACCCCAGCTTACCTTAACCTGTCTGTGGTTTCCGCTAATTACCTATTGGTTGACAAATTATTGCCAACCCGGACAGAAATTATGGATCGCGATCGATCGCAGCCAATGGGGATGTATCAATCTGTTTATGGTTAGTCTGATATGTCCGCGAAGAGCAATCCCGTTATCTTGGTCCCTGTTACCAAAACGAGGTAGCAGTAATATCAATGAGCAGAGCGCCGTCATCTCAACTATTTTACCCTTATTTAAAGATTATCAGCTCTTGGTACTAGGCGATGCCTGAATTCTGTTCAGTAGATTTGGCCAACTGGCTGAGAGAGCAAGATGTGTATTTTTGCTTACGACTCAAACGAAATCATTGTATCGAAACCGAAAATATGCTGCAGGCTACGGTTAGATGAGTTAGGGATCACGCCCGGAACATCTCTATACTTTCAAGGTGTAAAAGTTAGAAATACTAAGCCACTGGAAGGATTTGATGTTGCCTGCAAATGGAAAAGGAATTATCAAGGATGGACAGTTAACGAGGCGTGGTTTATTCTAACTAACTTAGGTAGTTTACCGGAAGCTATCGCTGCTTATAAGCAACGGATGGGAATTGAGGCAATGTTCCGTAATTGTAAAACAGAAGGCTATAATTTAGAGGGTACAGGGTTAATAGAAGACCGATTAATTAAAATTTTTTTTGATTATAATTGCCTATACTCGTGACCTTATTGAAGGTACGATAGTCACAATAAAGCCTTTAAAAAAGTAACTTTTTTGCATCAATAAACCCCAAAAAACTTATCGCAGACGCAGTACATTCGGGAGTGGCAATGATAGCCAACAGTGGGTTAATTATCTTGAAAAATATGCTGAACCTGTGGAAGAGTTAATGAAGTTAACTCGTAATAAGCGTCACTTTTATCAAAAAGGTCTCAGGACTAGAACTTTGCTCACGCAAGGTTTATAGCTATATTGGTCACCCCCAGGATCGCAGCACTTGCCCTTAATTTGATGAATCCTAACCGTTTAAGACATTGGTTCGCTCATTGCTGCTACTGTACCTCATAGCATGGTAAAGTGCTGTAAATTCCGTGAGATCGCGGATGGCAGTGCTGCAGAAATAGGGGAAACTGATAGATAGGTTAAATAAAAATGAGCGAAATAAACAAGGTCGCTGGCAGTTTCAGAAGCTCTGAATCTAAGGCTGTATCTACCCCTAAACTCGCTTTTGGAGGGCGCAATATGTTGGCTTCTTTAAGGGAAACGGCTCGATCCTCGGAATACGCAAATTCCCCATCCAAAAGCTTTGTATTCAAGGACTCCAGCATCAATGAAGGTAGATATTTTGTTTCCATAATTTTGGCTGGGGAATCTGACTGCATCGAGAAAATTACCTCGGCACTTCAAAAATCGGCCTCTATCCTTATAAAGGTTGACAAAGTTCGCACAACTTCTGGCGGCAGCTCGGGCTAACTGCAATTAGGCTCTGTTATCCTCAGTTCAGATTACCTCGACCCATACAAAAGTTAACTGCCAAAATCGCACAGTTATCAAATAAGCTTGATGAGATAGCTCCGGGGCGTATCTACCAATAATGCCCTTAATGGAGTCTCCAATATGAGTTCTACATTCGCTCAGCTTAACTCGCAATCTTCTTTTAAAGAACGACCGCGGCGCTCCTTAGTCTTCATTGACTCCGGCGTGGAAGATTACGAGTCAATTGCCGCGGGAGTGCTGCCGGGACAGCAGGTAGTAATACTCGATCGCACCAAAAACGGCATCGAACAAATCAGCTCTGAAATCGAACAATACGCCTCTACTAACGGGGCTATTGACTCGGTTCACATTATTTCTCACGGCAGTTCCGGCAGCCTGCAACTTGGCAATACTGCTCTGGGTTCACATAACATAGAGCAATACAAAAGCCAGTTGGAAAAGTGGCAAACTTCACTAGCCCCACAAGCAGACATCATGCTGTACGGCTGCGATGTAGCAGACGGTACAGGTGCTAATTTCGCCGATCGCTTCAGTCAATTAACTGGGGCCGACGTTGCCGCTTCCACCAACACAACCGGCAGCGGCGGCGACTGGAATTTAGAATTTGCTAGGGGTCAAGTTGAATCTCCCTTAGCCTTACAGCCAGAGGCTATGGCAAGTTACCGAGGCGATTTAGCTACAATCGTAGTAGCCAACAATAGCGATAGCGGGCCCGGTTCATTAAGGGCTGCGATCGCCACCGCTGTTGCAGGAGATACAATTACCTTCGCTCCAGGTTTAGCCTCCCAAACTATTACCCTCACCAGCGGTCAACTCGATATTCCCGCTGGCAAAAACATCACCGTTGACGGCGGCGCAGCACCCGGTTTAACCATCAGCGGCAACAATACTTCGCGGGTAATCCGCACCGGAGGTTCGACCAATGTTACTCTAAAAAACCTGATTGTTGCCAACGGCAAAGTTTCTGGAACCGATCCGAATAATGAGGCAACTAGCGCCGGTGGTGGCATTCAAACGGGAGGTAGCAGCACTTTAACTTTAGAAAATTGCCAAGTCAATAATAATGTTGCCGGTTTTGGTGGCGGCATTCACACGGGTTTTCGCAGTACGACCAATGTAATTAACAGCAAGTTTAGCGGCAATGACGGTTCTTTAGCAGACAATACCGAACGCGGTGGCGGTGCGATCGCAACCAAAAGCGGCGGTGTTCTCACTATCAGAGATAGCGAATTTACCAACAACAAAGGCAGCTACGGCGGAGCTGTTAATAACCTGTTGGGCAGCATGACGATCGAAAACTCTAAATTTATCGGCAACCGCACAGATAAAGGCGTTGGCGGGGCAGTTTACGTCGATGGCGCTAATGCTTCGGGCCCCAATGCAACCCCCGGCCCTGTTGCCGGAACTATTGCTATTCGCAAGAGCGTTTTTGACGGCAATATCGGCTCGGGAGAAGGAGGCGCAGCCTTTTTGTTTGGTTATCTCCAAGATAAAGTGGTTTTGGAAAATAGCACTTTTATTAATAACCAAGCCGTAAAGAATTCATCAGGTACTGGAGGCTCCGGCGGCGGCGTCCGCCACGGCAATGTCGATTTGACAGTGACAAACTGCACGTTCGCTAACAATAAAGCTGAAGATAACGGCGGCGGTTTGTGGTTGGGAGAAAATGGAAATGTCAGCATTGTCAACAGTACCTTTTCCGGCAACAGTGCTGCTAAGCAGGGCGGGGGAATGGTTGTTGGCAACAGAGATTCTTTTTCGACTAATATCGTCAATTCGACTTTTGCTAAAAATACCGCTGGGGAATATTCGGGAGGTATTGCTACTTTTAACGATGCTGTGAAATCGCCAATTACGGTCAAGAATTCGATTTTTGATAGGAATACCGCAAGTAATCCTTTTAAAAATAGGCAGCACACTGGACGGGAGCTAATTGATGGGGGAAACAATCTTCAATTCCCCGCTAAACTGACCGTGGGAGATCCTAATGATAGTAATGTTACGGCAAATGTGACGATCGCAGACCCCTTACTCGGCTCTTTGCAAAATATTAACGGCGCTTTTGTGCTGCCCCTGCTAGCAGGAAGTCCGGCAATTGATACCGGTACTGGTGTGGGCGCGCCGGCTGCGGATCAGCGCGGTATGAGCCGCCCTCAAGATGGTGATAATAACGGAAGCGCGATCGTTGATATTGGCGCTTACGAATTTAACCCTACAGTTACGCCGCCTCTTACTGGTTCCTTGGGTCAAACCAATAATTACAGCAGTGTCAGTGACCTGATCGCACAATGGCCGAATGCCGCCCAGAATCAAGGCATCAAACTGTCTGGGATAGCTTTTGACGGCGTGGAAACTGACTATCTTAACCCGAATGTCATCAGCAACCTCACCTTAGCAAGCAACGAAAACCCTAAAAGCTGGTTGAGCTACGGCAGTACCGGCGGTATTGGTGTCCCATCCTCTTATGATGGTTGGTTCACCGACGCCAATAAAATTCGGGCGGAAATCAACCATAACCCCAACACCAATCAATCTCAGACGCTGAAGGTGAAATGGGCAGATAACCAAGACATCACTAGCACAACGATCGACCTCAGTGGATTGAGTCCCAAAACAAGTCCTGGTTTGGGCGATCAAGGCAATGAAGTTGGTTTCCTGCAAATCTTTAATAATGGGGCTCGGGTACCGGCCACCAATTTTAAGATCGCTCGCCTCAACGCTCCGAGCGCTCCAAAACCCATTACTGTGTCTTCAGATGGAGTGACTGTAATTGGCGATCGCACCGATGCCAGTTTCAAATTCCAGATAGTAGGAGACTCTCTGAGTGGCGCTACTTTTGACGAACTGCGGTTCTCCACCAAACCCTACGATAGCCCTACCGCTGCCTACGCCGCCACCTCCTTCAAAAGCGATGGTTCCGATTACCTAGTGCGGCACATTGAATATCAAGGGATTTCTAATGCTGTGTCTCCGACTTTCTTCTCTTACGGTTCGTCTCCCGATCCTATTATTGATGGTGGTTCTGGAGTTGTTACGATTAATCGGACTGGCGATATTTCGGTTTCGGCTTCGGTGGACTATTTGATTGTTGCCCCTGGTGGTGGTCAACCTGTGAACAACGTAGACTACAACATTAGTCCCTTTGCTGTGAATCCTTCAGGAGGCACGGTGAACTTTAATCCCGGTCAAACTAGCGTTAGTCTGACGATTAACAATCTACCTGGTTTGACTGGTGGGGTGGTGAATTTGGGCTTTGGCTCAGGTTCGATCGGCGCTCCGGCATCGACTGCAATTACTCTGCTTTAAGGCTGTTAGTAGGGCGAGTAATCCTTGCTCTACTAATATGTTCCGCAAGCAATTAAATGCTTTGGTAGTGATGCACAGTAATGGTTTAATATTAAATCAACATAACTTTTCGAGTTAAAAGTATGGACTGTCTTAATTGTCAAAACGATTTTTCTAAATGGAAATAGTTATTACAGGAAACAGCGATTTAAGTGTAAAAATTGTAGTCGTCAGGAAGATTGAAAATCCTCCATATAAGCAGAGTCCACTTCTAAACTCAATATTTGAGCGGCTGATTTTAGAAAAAATTTATTGAGCCGGAATTGCTAGAGCTACGGGGTTATCCATTCGATATTTTAAGAATTATGTAAATAAAAAGTATGCCGAAAAATCTGGGAAAAATTTTGTGATGAAAAAACCTAAAGGTTCATTGACTTTACAGGTAGATGAAATGTGGTCAATTGTCAAAACAAGCGAAAAAAGCAATGGCTCTGGATAGCTTTCGATCGAAATACCCGTAAGATTGTTGGACTTTATATTGAAGATCGCTCAAAAAAATCTGCGTCCATGCTCGGGCAATCTTTACCTCCTGTCGAGAGACAATGTGCTGTTTGTTATACTGATTTTTGGGAATATTATTCAAAAGTGCTACCTTTTAAAAGACATCGACCTGTAGGTAAAAAATCGGGAAAAACCAGTCAAATTGAAAGACTTAATAATACTTTACGGCAGCGAATTTATCGTTTGGTTCGTAAAACCTTGTCTTTGTCAAAAAAACTGCTTTCACCATATTGTGGCAATTTTTAACTCTGGATCTAACTATAATTTTTTCATAAGAAAACGATATCCTTACTGTGCATGACTACCAACGCTAGTTTATGTAGAGAGCCAAAAGCTTGATTATCATTACTATGCAGGACTACCAAAATACTATTGATTATTTTGCCAAACTATAACTGAAAAAAGCTGCAACATGGTTCAGACCTTCGCGGTATCGCCCTCGAAGGCGTTCCAGAGGAACAGGTTAACCCCACCCCGGAAATGGCGACAATTTTGGGTCAAGCCTTTGTGAGTTGGCTGGTGCAAAAAGTCAATAAATCAGTCGCAGAATTAACGATCGCGATCGGGCGCGACAGCCGCCTATCCGGGCCAATCTTAATGCAGCCAGTCATAGCGGGTATCACCTCAGTCTGCAGCCCAGGCTACGACTTTGAAATGGCTTGAACTCCCGCCAAAAGTTTGAGCATACCTGAATAATTTTTAGAGGAGGCACAGTATGGCTCAAATACTGTGCTTGCTGCGTAAGTCCTGAATATTGCTATTTCCTTGCCGCAGCATTGGATCTGGGATCTAAAGCGTCTCGCAGCCCGTCGCCCAAAAGATTGAAACCCAGAACAGTCAAGGTAATCAGCAAACCGGGAAACAAAATAGTCCAAGGAGACGAAAGAGCGTATCCGCCCTTAAAAGCATCAGAAAGCATCGTCCCCAACTCAGGAACCGGCGGCTGTGCGCCCAAACCCAAAAAACCCAAACCGGCAGCTTCTAGTGTCGCCGTACCAGTCGAAAGAGTTGCTTGTACAACTAGAGGCGCGAGACTTCCCGGCAAAATGTGGCGAAAAATAATCCGCAAGTCGCTGGCGCCCAAGGCCTTGACAGCTAAAACAAATTCTTGTTCCCGCAGAGACAGCACCATACTGCGAGTTAAGCGGATGTAAATCGGAATTTGCACGAGGCTGACAGCGATAATTACACTTTGCAGGCTCGGCCCGGTGACAGTAACAACGCCGATCGCCAGTAAAATCGAAGGAAAAGCTAGCAAAATATCGGCCAAAGTGCCGATCGCCATTTCCAGAAACCCCCGAAAATACCCGGCCACCAGCCCCAAAAGCGCTCCCACAATTAAACCCGCACCCACAGAAACCAGGCTGACGACTAAAGAGATCCCCAATCCGTGCCACACCCGCACCAACAAATCTCGCCCCAAACCGTCGGTGCCAAACCAATGTTTAGCGCTAGGAGCCACCAAGCGCGACAAATAATCTCGATCGACCGCCGGATCGTAAGGAGAAAGTAGGGGGGCCAACAGTGCCGAGAGCATCAGCGCTACAGTCAAAATTAAGCCGATTTTCCCCGAAGTTGATCGCCAAAATCGTTGAAAAGCTGGTTGTGGAAATACTAAGTTTTTATTCAATCTTCGATTTTCCATCGAATGCTGTCACCAAAAAACAGAGGACTTGGGCAACTATTAGGATAAATTAACGATCGCGATCGCAGAAATACGTTAACAAGACTTCTTCCGGGAGACCAAAAACTCGGTGCGTCCATTACCGTCCACATCCAATTGCATTTTTCGCGCCAAATGGCGAATGCCTGAGTCCTTCCTTAAAGACCCTTTAAGATATAGAGAACAAGATAAATTTAAAAGCGCAATGACCTCCACCCTACTCAAATCCTCCTCCCGATCGCCCCTCAACGCCCCAACAATCCGCCATTTCCCCAACGGCCTCACCGTTATAGCCGAACACTTGCCGGTCGATGCTGTTAACCTCAGCGTGTGGCTCAATTTAGGCTCAGCCGTCGAACCAGACGACATTAACGGTATGGCTCACTTTTTAGAACACATGATTTTTAAGGGAACTCCGAGCATTCCCAGTGGCGAATTTGAGCGCGCGATCGAACAGCGCGGCGCTGTCACCAATGCTGCCACCAGCCAAGACTACACTAACTACTACATCACCACAGCCCCTAAAGATTTTGCCGAACTAGCTCCCCTGCAAGTCGATGTGTTGCTCAACGCCAGCATTCCCGACGACGCCTTCGATCGAGAACGGCTGGTAGTGTTAGAAGAAATTAGACGATCGGAAGACAATCCCCGCCGCCGTACCTATCAGCGATCGATGGAATTAGCATTTGAAGTCCTGCCCTACAAGCGACCGGTACTCGGCCCGACTGCGGTAATCGAACAGTTGACAGCCCAACAAATGCGGGATTTCCACAGCAGCAGATATCAGCCAGGGGCCATGACAGCCGTAGCTGTAGGCAATTTGCCAGTCGATCGACTAATAGAAATTGTCGCAGACAGTTTTGCAGCAAAAAGTACAGCACAACACAACAAAATAAATGTGCCTGCTGTCGGCAACTTTCACCCAGAATCCCAAACCCTGAACTACGGCCAAGAATCGCCGTTTACAGAAACAGTCCGCCGCGAATTTGTAGACTCTGCCCTTCAGCAAGCCCGACTGATCCTGATGTGGCGAGTGCCAGGTTTCATGGAAATGTCCGAAACTTATGCCCTCGACGTTTTGGCGACAATATTGGGTCACGGCCGCACAACTCGCTTGGTTCAGGATTTGCGCGAAGAAAAAGGGCTAGTTTCGTCAATTTCGGTCAGCAACATGACTCAGCGACTTGGCGGTGTATTCTCGATTTCCGCTCAACTAGCGACAGAAAACTTGGCAGCAGTGGAAGCTGCGATCGTCGAACACATCCGCACTCTCCAAACCGAACTGGTGACAGATGCCGAAATTTCCCGCATCCGCACTCAAGTAGCAAATCGGTTTATCTTTGGTAACGAAACTCCGAGCGATCGAGCAAGTTTGTACGGTTACTATCAGTCGATGGTAGGAGATATCGCTCCCGCCCTCAACTATGCCGCCTGCATCCAAGCTCAGACTGCTGAGGATCTCCGAGAAGCCGCCGTCAAATATCTCTCTCCCGACGCGATGGGTGTTGTGGTAATTCGCCCCGACGAAGCATAAATCTGACTTCGCCTCAACAGGGCAATTCTCCCATCCCTATGCTTTTGAGCCATCCAACGGCATTCGGCATTCGGCAGAAACAATGTCAACGCGCACGAGGGATTTTTAGTCAATAGTGCGTGAAATTCGATCGACCCGCGCCTTGAAGGTTTTGTATCAAATAATTAATATGAAGCCTTTAAGGTACGGGCGATCGGCAAAATTACCGTAATTTTATGAGACGAGAAACTGGGAATTATTGACGAGTCAGCAATTTAGTCTAGGGAAACCGGATCGATCGGCGATCGTAATTCTAAAATCTAAAATCTAAAATCTAAAATCTAAAATCTATTGCTCGGCAAAATTACCGTAATTTTATGAGACGATAAATTGGGAATTATGGACGAGCAAGCAATTTAGTCTAGGGAAACCGGATCGATCGGCGAGCGTAATTCTAAAACCTAAAATCTAGAATCTAAAATCGATTGACAGGGGCACGCAAGCATGAAATTACAAAACTTTCTCAACTCAAAAATTAGGTACGATGCCAAAGCAATTGCTGCAGACGACGAACTCAGTGGTCAAATTCAAAGCCGCCTCATTGACCTGGGTTTACTGAAGCCTCCCGTAGACGGAATTTTTGGCCCTCTCTCTACCGCCACCCTCCACCGATTTCAAACTCTGATGAAGTGCGGCGAACCGGGTTTTTTGGGAGCAGTCACAGCCAAAAAGCTGATTGAAACCAAACCAGAGGAGATTCCCACACATCCCCTGATCCTGAAAACGCTCAGAGACACCATTTTTAAATCAAAACCGCTGGCGTCTTCTCAACTTCACGACTCGGAAAAACAAGTAATACCAGCCGGAAAAGAGTTTGAGATTCTGGCTTTTGCTCCGGCTCGCGGTCACATCAGAGTTGCTCTCCGCAACGAGTCTTTCAAAGGTTCAGGAATTTGGTATGTTTTTGGAGCACACGCTCAAATTACTCAAGAGAGCGTTCTGTTTTTTCCCAAACCGAATCCCCCAACTGTCAGGCTCGGCATTCCTTACCGATCGCAACTGGATAACTTGAATAATCCTACAGGTTCTTGCAATGTAACTTCATTAGCGATGTGTATGGACTTTTTGAAAGTGCCACGGCGCAAACAAAGCGGGCAATATGAAGACGAACTCTACGAATATGCGATCGCCAAAGGTTATAGTCGCTGGGACCCCTACGATTTAGCAAAGATTGTTAAAGATTACGGCGCTCAAGATTTCTTTACCGAGAATGCAACTATTGATGACGTTCAAGATTGGCTCGCCACTGGAAATCCCGCTGTCATCCACGGATACTTCACGTCTTTCGGTCACATTATAGTTGCCTCAGGCTACGACAGCGAGGGATTCTTCGTCCACGATCCCTATGGTGAGTGGTTCCGAAGTGGCTACGATACAAGTGTCAGCGGTGCTTACTTGCATTATACTTACCGCTTAATCCGCAGCCTCTGTATGCCTGACGGGAATTTTTGGGTTCATTTTATCTCTAAGTAATTGGGAATTGGGAATTGGGAATCGGGAATTGGTAATTGGCATTGTTACTACTGACTAATGATACTAAACCCGGGGTTATTAACTTCTTTATCACTAAGCTTGTGAAACGGCTAGCAACGCGAGAACACAAACGAAGTTCCTCTCTAAAAGACTAAGAGATAAAGAAAGTATTTAACCCGCATTTGATATAACAACAGTCAACAGTCAACAGTCAACTAACTATTAATTTTCATACTCAAATCGAGCCAAGTCGATCGGGTAATCGGAGCACTGGTAGAAATATAGTCAACTCCGGTTTCCGCTACACTTCTAATTGTTTCTAAAGTAACATTGCCGGAAGCTTCAATTTTTACCCGCTCGCTCTTTTCGCGAATTATTGCCACAGCCTGCCGCATCAAATCCAAGGACATATTATCTAACATGATAATATCGGCTTTGTGCTGCAAAGCTGTCTCTACTTCAGCCAGAGTTTCGGTTTCGACTTCGATCGTCAGCGGATAGGGGATAGAATTGCGAATTAGGGCGATCGCCTCTGCAATGCCGCCAGCCGCCGCAATGTGATTGTCTTTAATCATCACCGCGTCATCTAATCCCATCCGGTGATTGCAAGCACCGCCGACTTGAGTTGCGTATTTTTCCAACAATCTCAATCCGGGCGTTGTCTTGCGCGTATCCACTAATTGCACGGGCAAATCGGCAATTTTGTCAACATATTTTTGAGTTAAAGTAGCGATGCCACTCAAACGCATTGCCAAGTTTAATGCTACTCTTTCTCCGGTTAGCAGCGCATCGAAATTGCCGGAAATCTCGGCAATTACTTCTCCTTTTTCGCACAGTTTCCCTTCCGGTACTTGGGGGAGGAAACTGAGGCTGCTGTCTAAAAGTTTAAATGTGCGATCGGCAATTGGCAATCCGGCAATGACTCCAGCTTCTTTGACAATCCATTTAGCAGTACCCTGGATGCTGTTTGCGGGAAATAAGGCCGATGTTGTGCGATCGCCCCTACCGATATCTTCTAGTAGCCAGTTGTGCAATAGGGAGTCTAAAACTATCCAAGGCGGTAATATTGCTGTCATGTTTTTGTCAGTTGTTATATCAAGATCATATCTACTAGGAAGAATAGTCGATCGGGAGATTTTAGGCAAGTTGCACAATTATGATGGTGTTAGTGCGATCGGGATTTGGGTAGAGCGAGGGCGATCGGGCTAGATCATGGGGTATTCTGTTGCTGACATTGGGTGTTGGTGCTTTAATGGAATAGATAGGGCGATCGCGAGTAGAAACCATGATACAGCCAGTCATTTTAGAAAAATTAGCAGAACTCCCTGAGTCTCTTCAGACAGAAGTGCTTCATTATATTGAGTTTTTGCTCGAAAAGCAGGCTAAAAACTCAACTCAAGAAAAGCCGACAAAGCGAGGCGGACTTGGAATTTGGAAAGATAAAATCTGGATGTCAGATGATTTTGATGAACCTCTCGAAGACTTAAAGGATTAACTCTGCTTGACGAGCTTGTTATAGTAGAAGTATTGTCTAAAATGACAACAGTGTAAATGGTAACGCAATGATGTCCTTCGATTTGAATATCCCTCGAACTACAGGTGAACTACTCAATCTCACTATCAACGTGGGACAAAACCTTTTTATTATGGGTGCTAACGGTAGCGGCAAGTCCAGCCTGATGCAACGGGTATATAGCTCTTATTTTGGTAATGCGCGATGGATATCGGCGCATCGCCAAACTTGGTTTTCTTCCAACACAATGGATTTATCGTCTCAGCAAAAGCGAGACTATGAAAACGGTATGCGAAGTGGAGACACCAATCTATATGCACGCTGGAAAGACGATTATGCTAGCCAACGTGCAAGTATTTCGATTTATGACCTCATTGACGCTGAGAACGTACGTGCTCGCTCAATTGCTGGTGCAGTCGATAGCCAGAAGATGGAGTATGCAAAAACTCTTTCCAAAGAAGATGCTCCTATAAAGATTATCAACGAGCTTCTACGTCTTTCAAATATTCCTATTGAGATATCTGTCGGTGAAAACGATCAGGTAGTTGCAAGCAAATGTGGAGGTACTCCTTACAGCGTTGCGGAGCTTTCAGACGGCGAACGTAATGCCTTGCTAATCGCAGCGAACGTGTTAACCGTTAAGAGTGATACTTTAGTGCTAATTGATGAGCCTGAGCGCCACCTTCATCGCTCCATCATTTCACCACTGCTGACACATTTGTTCTCTAAGCGAGATGATTGTGCATTCATCGTATCTACACATGATGTGATGCTGCCCCTCGACAATCCGAGCGCACGTACATTGCTCATTCGGGGCTGCACCTACGCGGGATCTTCTGTAAGTGGTTGGGAGGCAGATATTGTTCCCCCCGAAACTGAGATTGATGATGACATCAAGAAGGATATCCTTGGTGCGCGTAGAAAGATTCTATTTATCGAAGGCACTGAGAACAGCCTTGATAAGCCACTTTACAGTCTAGTGTTTCCAAATGTCTCCATTATTGCCAAATCAAGCTGTCGAGATGTCGAACATACCGTTTCTAGCATCCGGGACTCTACCAACCTTCACTGGGTTCATGCTTTGGGCATTGTTGATAATGATCGGCGACCAGAAGCTGACATTAATCGGCTTAACGAGAAGGGCATATATGCCCTTCCGGTCTTCTCAGTTGAGTCGATATATTACCATCCACATATTCAAGGCCTTATTGCACAACGCCAAGCAGATATTATTGGAGGCGATGCTTCCACATACCTTGAGAATGCTAAAACTGCTGCAATGAGAAAAATCAATGAAGGTATTCAATCTCTGAGTATTAAAACTGCTGAAAAAGCAATTCGTGAGAAGTATTTTCGCAATACGCCTAAGAAAGAAGACATTAAGAATCGTATACCAGTAAATGTTTCTATCGATGTTAATGAGTTTGTAAACCAAGAGTTAGAGCGGCTAGGTAATGCACTTAATAGTGGGGATTTTACACAACTAATTTCACAATACCCAGTTCGGGAAACCGGGGCTTTAACTAACATTGCAAAGGAGCTTAAATTCCAAAAACGTGAAGATTATGAGGGGGCTGTACGAAAACTCTTAATGGAGAACACAGAGGCTTTAAATTTTGTGAAATCTCTCTTTGGTACGCTAGCTTATGACATTGAGGCAGTATAATTGCGTACAGTCATTTATGTAAAAATTAGAGGGTTTTACCCTAACCCTAACTTCTCTCACACATCCTTTATTGTTATGATTGTATTAAAATAAAAACGACTGGAATGGGCAATAATTATGATGAGTATTCGTGATATTACGATCGCCAAATTGCAGCAACTTCCCGAATCATTCTTGCCAGAAGTCAGGGACTTCATCGACTTTGTGATGCACAAGCACCACAATAGAATAGCTTAACCCAAACTCCCAGACGATATTGCTAAAGCTTGGGCAAAATGGTTCGAGGAGGTCGATCGCTTGGAAGTAAGGACTAATGAGCCGGATAGCGAATTTAAGCTACAGTAAAAGCTATACCAGTTCATCTAACTCAAGACTAGCCGGAGACTTTACGGTGGGCAACTAGCGCTGAAGGGAATTTTGCACGAAATTTGAGCGGGTGGAATTCTGATAGTTGTGCTAATTTAGAATGCAAAAAAGATGTTCGGCGTTTGGGGGTAACTTTGGAAGTGGCGGCGTGGCCAGCTACTTCGGGGTTCTGCACGATTTAGGTAGAACCTTTAGAAAAGCGTAAATTCAAGACGTAAACCCTGTAAGGGAAAACCTATCCTAAACATATGAGTTTTCCGTTTTCAAACTTAAGGGCTTAAAATGAGCACATAGGGGCACTCGGTCAAGCAAATCTCCTGTAGGGCTAGAGAAGGTTATATGGTGCACCAGAGTTTAGGACAACGGTTATCCAGTCTCAGAGTTGGGCAAAAGATCGGTTTAGGATACGCCCTTGCTCTCAGCATTGCCGTGTGTGGAACAATTGCTGGTTTTGGAGTTGGGCGTTACTATCAAAAACAGGCTGAAGAGCAAGAAGAACACGTACGCAACGAAGTGGAACTTCTGCATCGCCTACAATCTCGTGTTCTCCAAACCCGAACCCACCAACAACAACTCATTCCTCTAGCGCAATACCCAGAAAAATTTCAAGATGAATATGCTCACTTGCTGAAGCATAAAGCTGAAATCCAAGAAATTTGGGCTGAACTTAAGACATTTGTGGCAAAGCCTTCGACCATAAAAGATGACTTACATCAACCAACAATTCCAGCCTTCTTGCAAACCTATGACCGCGTACCACCACGCTACTCACAGGAAGTAGAACACCGAGTTGAACAAATTCGCAAGCTGAATCTCGCATCACCCATTGATGTTGAGCAAGCCCAAGCGCTGATTTTGGAATTTACCAACAGCGATTTGGCGCTTGAATTCGATGGCATCTCGGATGATTTGGTGGGTTTAATTGACCAAGCTTACCAAGAACTTGAAGAAGCAGAAAGCTTGCAACAACAAGCCAACGTAGTTTCAGAGAAAATTGTGGCTGCGAGCATTGGATTGTCTGTTGCGATCGCCATTCTTTTGGCAGTTTTGACCAGCCGAGCAATTGCCCAACCCATTCAATCTCTGACCAGCGTTGCCCGACGAACTACTGAAGAATCTAATTTTGAGTTACAAGCGACTGTTGAGCAAGATGATGAAATTGGAATGCTTGCCAATGCTTTTAACCAATTAATTCGCGCTGTTAAACAACTGTTACAGCAACAGAAAACAGCCAACGAACAACTCGAAAACTACAGCCAAACCCTTGAATCTCAAGTTGAGGTCAGAACCCAAGAACTCAGCGACAAAAATACGCAGTTGCAACAACTCTTAGAGGAACTGCAACGCACTCAGGTTCAGATGGTGCATAGCGAAAAGATGTCTGCTTTGGGGCAAATGGTGGCAGGGGTGGCACACGAAATCAACAATCCAGTCAACTTCATTCACGGCAACCTGACTCATGTGCAGGAGTACGCCCACAATTTATTAGGTTTGGTGCAACTCTACCAGAATTACTATCCCGACCCAGCACCCGAAATCCAAGCTGAGGCGGAAGATATTGAGATGGACTTTATCCAAGCCGATCTACCTAAAGTCCTCGACTCCATGAAAGTCGGCACCGATCGCATTCGCCAGATTGTTTTGTCACTCCGCAACTTTTCACGAATGGATGAAGCTGAGTTCAAAGCCGTTGATATTCATGAGGGCATTGATGGCACGTTGTTGATTTTGCAGCATCGCTTGAAAGATAAACCACAGCGTCCAGCGATTCAAGTAATTCGTGATTATGGTAATCTACCGCTAATACAATGCTATCCTGGTCAAATCAATCAGGCGTTTATGAACATCCTGGCAAATGCCATTGATGCCCTGGAAGAAGCCAACGTCAAACGAACCTATCAGGAACTCAAGGAAAATCGCAACCTGATTACCATTCGGACTGCCATGATTGATTCAAAGTGGGTAAAAATTGCAATTTCTGATAACGGAACGGGAATGTCTGAATCTGTTCAGAAACGCCTCTTTGATCCATTCTTCACCACAAAGTCTGTCGGTAAGGGAACGGGCCTGGGGCTGGCGATTAGCTATCAGATTGTCACTGAGAAACATGGCGGTAAGTTAGATTGCTTCTCAATACCTGGTAAGGGAACGGAGTTTGTCATTCACATCCTTGTCCAGCAGCAAATCCGTGATCCGGTCTAACAAGATGCGCCCCACCGCCGAAAGGTTTTCTGTTAGACCTTAGAGGTAATCTGCTAAGAGGTTTTAGTGGTAATATTCAATTTCTCTTTTAGCCATTTTTCTGCACTTTGTTTAACAGCTTCTATTTCCCGGAAATCTACCCGCATCACAGCCGTTTCAAATTCTACCCCCTAAAATGTGATAACTTCGAGGATTTCTACAACGCTGGCAGATTAGACATCTGCAACAATTCTTGTGGGGAGTAGGGGTTAGGCATCCTGCCGGCCCAAGACTTGCTTTTCTGTAGATGAGTAATAACTCCCCCAAGAACTAAAGCCCTTTTCCGTTGTTGCGGGAAAAGAGCTTTAATTTATTATTAACCTGGCACTGAGCTATTTTACCGGGCAGTGACCCGCCGAGTATCTTCGCCATAGCAACATTTAACAACCGAGTTCGGGATGGATCGGAGTGGTCCCATTACATCCTCAGCACGATGTTGTTATGATTTTGTTAAAATAAATGACGACTCAAAGAGGCAATTATTAGGACTATAAGATTTTGCATCAAAAGTACGGCTCATTTTTCCACTCATCCTTACTTACACCATATTCCAGGTTTATTAAGTACAGTAGCAGCTATATTGTGTGGTACGTGTTATGTAGGTGCGCCGCTGTTTTATAGTTCAATGGAACTTGCAGATTGTTGATGGCAACGCACCTTACTTACAACAAAATTGTAGGTACCGCATATAAATGGAATATGCTGTATCAACTTCAATCTCATCCAAACCTGGTTGAAGATGTTTCCGGTTCCGCAAGAATCTTTGGGATTTCCTAGGCTGATTTCTTTGATGAATTTCTTTCCCATTCCTATTGCTCAAACGAATTTTACCCCTGATTACCTATTTTCTTCTGCTTAGAATGACAGAAGAGCGCTAATCGGGCTATCTTGTATATTGCTAAAAATTGCCGTGTTTGAAAGGTTTAGGCTTAGTTTCTCTCTCGAAAGCGTACTGGCATTCGATCTGACGGATAAATTAACAGGTTTTGCTGTAATTCTTCGAGAGAAGAACGACCGTTAACTAACTCCCAATCCAAGTGGCGCACCAATAATGCTAACATCATTGTTCCTTCCAGCATTGATAGATGCTCTCCTAAACAACGATGCGATCCTGAGCCAAAGTCTATCATTGGCAGTGAACTTGTTTCCTTATTCTTGTCTAGCCAACGTTCGGGCAGAAATTCCTCTGGGTTAGCATAAACTTCTGGATCTCTTCCGGCTGCAAGCATTGACCAGGATACTCTCGTCCCACGCGGAATCACTGTACCCTCAATTAGAGTATCCCGTTGAGCCTCTAATGTAGTTGAGCCGGAGGCAACTGAATAAAGCCGCAGTGTTTCTTTGATAATGGCACGAATATAAGCCAATTCTTTGAGATTTTCTAGGTTAATCCCGCTTTGTTTTTGCCAAACTTGGTCAACGATGTCCCGTGCTTGTTGAAACACTCTTGGATTTAAGCTCAACTCTCCAAGTGCAAAGGATAAAGTATGGGCTGTGGTGTCAGTCCCAGCTATTAATAGTTCAATGGATTCTGATATTAAGGTGTCGCGATCATATTTTGGCTCTTTAGCCGCAATTTTGACTAACATTGATTCCCTAAACAAACTACTGACTTGTGGGAAATCAGTTTGATTTTGTTCTCTCATCTGTAAAGCTAAGTCTACCCGGGGAGTAAGAAATTCGGTTAAATATCGCCTTGCTGTCCAATAATCCCGTGAATTCTGAGTTGGCAAATATTTCATCCATCTTTTCTCCCCCGTAGCTTGTCGCAGGAATCGATAACCTACAACAGACATCGCTTCGTACACCTTGCTAACTTCCAGGGGGGAACCTTCCTGACTGGTACTATTTCTATCTACAGGAATACCTAGTACAAGAGAGGATATCACCCGCATTGTTAGTTCCACAAACAGAGGATCTACCTCCACTTCTTTTGGGGGTGCAGCTTGTGTGAGCGTCTCAATGACTTGTTCGCAAGCTTGGCTAATTATTTCCAGATATTTGGAAAGATTGCTCGAACTAAATTCCGGATTCCAAGCCTTGCGTCGCCACTGCCACTCGGTTCCAGTTTCTCCAAGCATAATAGAACCGCTGATATCGTTCCATGCTTCGCGTAATTGCTTGGGTCTAATTAAGCTACCATCTCTCATTCCATTGATAATGGTATCTTCAATTACTTTTGGTTTACTTAAAATCACAACTGGAGTCCTGCCATTCCAGATGACGTACATCGGGCCTAGCTGCTGGCTCCAATCAAAAAATTGCTGAAATAATTTCTTCTGTTTTACTGCTGCTAATATTTGTGGCAGATTTCCTAACACCCAATATTGGGGAGGCGAAGGGAGTGATTGTAGCGATTTATACGTTTCCTTTCCTTTCCACCATCGCCAACTCAGTATAGACGCTATGCTAGTAAAGCCTAATACTATTACTAAATATGACAAGAAGGAAGAAGAACCATTTATTTGAGAAGTAATGCTTTGAAACATAAATCTGCCCAAGTCCATAGTTTTTTATTACCCATATACTACCTTGAAAGGGAGATTAAGTAAGTCAACCTAATTAAATATAAAACGTTCGACTTGGTAATTGCCTGATGTGGCTCTAGCATTAACTCCTTTAATGATGGCCTGGGATAATTCCTACTCGTCTTCAAATACGCAACAAGCTCTGGACTTACGCACTTGTCATATTATAAACATCTGTAACTCACCCAAAAACTAAAGCCCTTTTCCGTTGTTGCGGGAAAAGAGCTTTAATTTATTATTAACCTGGCACTGAGCTATTTTACCGGGCAGTGACCCGCCGAGTATCTTCGCCATAGCAACGTTTAACAACCGAGTTCGGGATGGATCGGAGTGGTTCCATTACATCATAAGCACCAGGAAAGCTTTGAAAACTTTTAATCCTGTGTCGGCGTTCGGCTTAATGTTAAGCTTGATGCGCTGCATCTCTTTCGCTCGACTTAATTACTGTATCAAGTTTCCCCCTATCTGTCAACCCCAAAGTCAAAACTTTTTTTAGATCGCCCGAAACCGCTGGAATTATCGGGGTTTGAGGTCTGGTTTGGCGGTGCGGCCGATCGACCTTTAACTCACAAATCCAAAAACGCCGCATCGACACCCTGCTCTGTGCGAATCTTCCGATCCTTCTCAAACCACGCCACGACCTGCTTAACTGTTAATTGCTCGATCGCCCTTTCGCCTTCTGTCGCAATTTGCCTCTCATGCCGCAAATACGCCACCACCAAATTCGTAAAAAAGTTTTCAAAACTAGCATCAAGTTCGATCGACCCAAAATCTGCTGCTGGCCCAGAATATTGAGATTTCTACCAAACTCGCACCTCAGACATCTCTAACAATTCTTGTGGGGAGTAGGGGTTAGGCATCCTGCCGGCCCTAGACGAGCTTTTGTGTAGATGACTAATAACTCCCCAAAAAACTAAAGCCCTTTTCCGTTGTTGCGGGAAAAGAGCTTTAATTTATTATTAACCTGGCACTGAGCTATTTTACCGGGCAGTGACCCGCCGAGTATCTTCGCCATAGCAACGTTTAACAACCGAGTTCGGGATGGATCGGAGTGGTTCCATTACATCATAAGCACCAGGAAAGCTTTGAAAACTTTTAATCCTGTGTCTGCGTTAAGTTTAATGCGCTGCATCTCTTTCGCTCGACTTAATTACTGTATCAAGTTTCCCCCTGTCTGTCAACCCCTTTGGCAAAACTTTTTTTCGATCGCCCGAAACCGCTCGAATTATCGGGGTTTGAGGCCTGGTTTGAGGGTGCGAGCGATCGACCTTTAACTCACAAATCTAAAAACGTCGCATGACACTCTGTTCTCTGCGAATCTTCCCATCCTTCACAAACCACGCTACGACCTGCTTAACTGTTAATTGTTCGATCGCCCTTTCGGCTTCTGTGACAATTTGCCTCAAAGGCCACAAAGACGCCGCCACCAAATTCTTAAAAAACTTTTCAAAACTCGCATCAAGTTCGAGCGACCCAACATCTGTTCCTGGCCCAGAATATTGAGATTTCTACAAAACTCGCACCAAAGACCTCTCCAACAATTCTTGTGGGGAGTAGGGGTTAGGCATCCTGCCGGCCCTAGACGAGCTTTTGTGTAGATGACTAATAACTCCCCAAAAAACTAAAGCCCTTTTCCGTTGTTGCGGGAAAAGAGCTTTAATTTATTATTAACCTGGCACTGAGCTATTTTACCGGGCAGTGACCCGCCGAGTATCTTCGCCATAGCAACGTTTAACAACCGAGTTCGGGATGGATCGGAGTGGTTCCATTACATCATAAGCACCAGGAAAGCTTTGAAAACTTTTAATCCTGTGTCTGCGTTAAGTTTAATGCGCTGCATCTCTTTCGCTCGACTTAATTACTGTATCAAGTTCTCCTTTGTCTGTCAACCCCTTTGTCAAAACTTTTTTTTATCGCCCGAAACCGCTGGAATTATCGGGGTTTGAGGCCGGGTTTGGGGGTGGGGCCGATCGACCTTTAACTCACAAGTCCAAAAACGCCGCATCGGTTCCCTGTTCTCTGCGAATTTTCCCGTCCTTCTCAAACCACGCCACGACCTGCTTAACTGTTAATTCTTCGATCGGGATCTCGGCTTCTGTCGCAATTTGCCTCAAAGGCCGCAAGGACGCCACCACCAAATTCGTAAAAAAGTTTTCAAAACTAGCATCAAGTTCGATCGACCCTTTAATACTCTCATCATTCTTAATCCAATCCATCACCTGCCCATTAGTCACCTCAGCCACCGGCAAACCAGTCTCCCCAGAAATTTGCTTGAGCACCCTCAAAGCATAAATTGCCACCCGCGCCGAAAACTTTTCCTTGGACGACAGCAGCGCCATATCAACTTCGGCACACTCTTCCGGCTTTAAAAAATCTGCTAGCGGTTCCATATATTAAAAATTGGTAATTGCTAATCGGTAATTGGTAATCCCTGACATCCGTGACATCCGTTACACTCATCCGTTGCCGAACTTTCATCCGTGACATCCGTTAAATCCGTTACAGAATCCGTTGCCCAACTTCTTCCTTCTTCCTGGCAATCAAATAACCGCAGCGGTGTTCCCCATTAATAATCGAGTGAGTCCGCTCTACCATACAATCCGGCAAAACCGCTGCAAACATTTCCAACTCATTACCGCAGACACTCGGAAAAGTTTCAGCAACATTAGAAATCGCGCAGTTGTGTTCCATCAACACAAATCGATCGCCCAAACCAGCGCGATCGCACATCCCAACCTCTACAGATTCTACAGGATAACACTCAGCCATGTAACCCTCAGCCCTGCGGAGTTCCACCAACTTAGTCACCCGTTCTTGCAGCGAACCCGCACCCACTAGCCGCCGGTAGTCCGTAGCCTTGCGCTGCCACTGTTTTCGCAGGATAGTAATCACTTGCTCGCGGCCGACGGTTTCCGCCAAAGTATCCAAGAAAGAGACTGCAAAATCGCCGTAACGATTCGGGAATCGATCGCGCCCCAGACTGGTAAGCTCATAAATGTGCTGCGGCCGCCCCATCCCAGCCTGAACCGACTGATACTGAATCAGCCCCTCCGCTTCCAAATCCTTCAAATGACGGCGAATCGCCTGCGGGCTGATATCCAAAGACTCCGCCAACTCAAGAGCCGTCCCCTGCCCCCCCTTGAGCAAATATTGCAGGATCTCTTGTTTCGTGGAAGTCTGCTGAGTAGTCTCCATCATCTTCACAAAAAATTATTAATTTGACTTTGACAATATCACTATTGTTAATGTAGCTTAAAATATAGTAAAGCAACAAAATTGTTGTTTAACTTCCCAGAGCAGTCCAGCAGAACTCGCTCAAGCCCAGACAGGCATTGCCCCGTCTGCCATCCAGAGAGCATTATCTAGAACACTGAACACGCAAAATAATGAGTTCTACCACAGTCAAAACCTTAGTCAACCAGCCCTACAAATACGGTTTCGTCACCGACATCGAGTCAGACACCATCCCCCGCGGCTTGAGCGAAGATGTAGTCCGCCTGATTTCCGCCAAGAAAAACGAACCGGAATTCATGCTGCAATTCCGCCTCAAAGCATACCGCAAGTGGCTGACAATGACCGAGCCCACCTGGCCCCACGTCAACTATCCCGCGATCGACTACCAACAAATTATCTACTATTCCGCGCCCAAACAAAAGCCCAAAAAGCTCAACAGTTTGGACGAAGTTGACCCAACACTGCTAGAAACCTTCGAGAAACTCGGCATTCCCCTATCCGAACAAAAGCGGCTGGGAAATGTCGCCGTTGACGCCGTTTTTGACAGCGTTTCAATTGCCACAACATTTAGAGAAAAGTTAGCCAAAGATGGTGTTATTTTCTGTTCCATCTCAGAAGCCGTCAAAGATTATCCCGAATTAATAGAAAAATATCTCGGCAGCGTCGTACCAGTCGGCGATAACTTTTTCGCAGCCCTCAACTCCGCCGTATTCAGCGACGGTTCCTTCGTTTACATTCCCAAAGGCGTCAAATGCCCGATGGAACTGTCAACCTATTTCCGCATCAACAACGGAGATTCCGGCCAGTTCGAGCGCACCTTAATTGTCGCAGAAGAAAACAGTTCTGTATCTTACCTAGAAGGCTGCACCGCGCCGATGTTTGACACCAATCAACTTCACGCCGCCGTCGTGGAATTGGTAACAATGGACAATGCCGACATCAAATATTCAACAGTGCAAAACTGGTACGCTGGCGACGCCAACGGCAAAGGCGGCATTTACAACTTCGTGACGAAACGCGGTTTGTGTCAGGGAGTCAATTCTAAGATTTCTTGGACGCAGGTAGAAACGGGTTCCGCGATTACTTGGAAATATCCCAGTTGCGTGTTAGTCGGCGACAACTCGGTGGGCGAATTCTACTCGGTAGCGCTGACAAATAACAAACAGCAAGCTGACACCGGCACCAAAATGATCCACGTTGGCAAAAATACTCGCAGCACGATTATTTCTAAGGGAATTTCTGCGGGTAATTCATCCAACAGCTATCGCGGCTTAGTGAAGATGGGGCCGAACTCTAAAGGCTCTCGCAATTACTCTCAGTGCGATTCGATGCTGATTGGGGATAACGCTCAAGCGAATACTTTCCCTTATATTCAAGTGCAGAACCACACCGCTAAAGTGGAACACGAAGCTTCTACTTCTAAGATTGGAGAAGAGCAATTGTTCTTCTTCGCACAGCGGGGAATTTCCGCAGAAAATGCTATTTCGATGATGATTAGCGGTTTCTGTAAAGATGTTTTCAATCAGTTACCGATGGAATTTGCGGCGGAAGCTGATAAGCTGTTGAGTCTGAAGCTGGAAGGAAGTGTCGGGTAGAAGGAAGAAGGAAGAAGGAAGAAGGAAGAAGGAAGAAAATATTTTGGCGGGCGAGAAACCCTCGTTACCAGGCTCTGCCTGGTAACGCATATCTAGAGGCTCTGCCTCACATTTCTCTCTCCCGTTTCCAACGAGGCAGAGCCTCGCGACACGCATTCATAGGCTCTGCCTAGGAACGAGAAGAAAAAACTGTAAAGTGCATTGAGGCAAAGGACAAAAATAGATGATTGTAGAAAATAGTCAAGTGGTGCTATCCGTCCGCGATTTAACTGCGAATGTAGAAGATACTCAAATCCTGAAGGGTTTGAATCTGGAAATTAAATCGGGTGAAATTCACGCGATTATGGGGCCGAACGGTTCGGGAAAAAGCACTTTATCCAAAATATTAGCGGGTCATCCTGCTTATACGGTAACGGGTGGAGAAGTTACTTTTCTGGGTCAAAATTTGCTGGAATTAGCGCCGGAAGAACGTTCTCTGGCTGGCGTATTTCTGGCTTTCCAATATCCTTTGGAAATTCCCGGCGTTAGCAATCTGGATTTCTTGCGCGTGGCTTACAATTCTCACCGCAAACATCGCGGCTTGGAAGAATTGGATGCTTTTGATTTCCAAGATTTAATCGAGGACAAGCTGGATATTGTCAAGATGAATGATTCTTTTTTAGGCCGCAGCGTAAATGAGGGTTTTTCCGGTGGCGAGAAAAAGCGGAATGAGATTTTGCAAATGGCGCTGTTGGAACCGAAATTAGCTATTTTAGATGAGACTGATTCGGGTTTGGATATCGATGCTCTCAAGATTGTCGCCGGCGGTGTGAATCAGTTGTCAAATGCTGAAAATTCGATGTTGGTGATTACTCACTATCAGCGGTTGCTGAATTACATTATTCCTGATTTTATTCACGTCATGGAAGGTGGCCGAATTATCACAACTGGCCCGAAAGAGTTGGCGCTGGAATTGGAAGAGCGCGGTTATGACTGGGTTGGGGAAGAGGAAGCAGCAGGAGTAGGCGCGCGATGATGAATACGCAAGTTGCTAGTAGGGAAATGTTTTTGACTGATTTGGTGAATCAGTGCAGCAAGTTGGAGGCTGCTAATAGCAAAACTCCGGCTTACGGGTTGCAGGATTTGCGGGATGCGGCGACTGAATACGTGCTTTCTTCGAGTTTTCCGACGGTGAGAGATGAAGAATGGCGCTTTACTGATTTGTCGTCGGTGTTGCAAATTCCTTTTCATATACCGCAGAGCAATCAGTCAAAAGTTAAGCTGGCTGATATCATTATGCCAGTGAAAAATCGGGATGATTTACCCTTAAGATTGGTATTTGTCAACGGTTTTTATGCGCCGGATTTGTCAACGGTGGAGTCGTCGGTTTTGCCGAATTTGCCGCTCGACTTTTACGCAGGTAATCTATCCAATGTACCCGAAAAATATCAAGGGCGCATCAGCGATGTTTTGAGCAAGCACAGACAGCAAACCGAGGTGTTTACCGCGCTGAATACTGCGGGTTTGGCTGATTCTGCGGTGGTGTTCGTGCCGGCCAATATGTCGATCGACCTTCCGATTCACTTGCTCTTCCTGACAGCGCCTGGTGCATCTCCCACGATGTGCCAGCCGCACTGCTTAGTTATAGCTGAGCCTGGAAGCAGCATCACGCTGGTTGAGGATTACGCAACTATCGGTAATGTCGCTGCATTTACGAATGCTGTAACGGATGTTGTTGTCGGCGAAAACGCCACTGTGAATCATGTTCGGCTACAGCGGGAAGGTGGAGAGGTTGTTCATATCGGCAAAAGTGCGATCGAGCAATCTCGTAATAGCCGTTACACTTGCCATGCTATCAGCTTGGGAGGCAAAATATCGCGGCACAATTTAGAAGTTTTTCAGCGCGGCGAAGCCACTGAAACAACTTTAAACGGCTTAAGCGTAGCCTTTGGGGAACAGTTATCTGACACTCACAGTTTAATCGATTTTAATTACCCTCACGGTACAAGTCGCCAATTGCACAAGTGCATTGTCGGCAACAAAGCTCGCGCTGTATTTAACGGCAAAGTTTTCGTTCGCAAAGCCGCACAATTGACAGATGCCGGACAATTGAGCCGGAATTTGTTGCTGTCGCCGAGAGCTCGCGTAGACACTAAACCGCAGTTGGAAATTGTCGCCGACAACGTTAAATGTTCCCACGGTGCAACTGTCAGCCAGTTAGAAGATGATGAACTTTTCTACTTGCAAAGTCGCGGTTTGGATTTAGAAAGAAGTCGCTATTTGCTAATCGATGCTTTTGCAGCCGAAATTCTCAATCAGTTGCCAATTATTGGCGTGGCGAAAATGCTTTCTACCTGCATGGCTATCCAAGGATAAAAGAATCACCCAGAGGCTAGAAACCTGTTACACAAACATGAAATGTTCTTGTGGGGTGGGCTTCTAGCCCGCCCCAAATCAGCAACAGGCTAGAAGCCTGTTCCACAAACATGAAATGTTCTTGTGGGGTGGGCTTCTAGCCCGCCCAGAATCAGCAACAACCGGGCCCAAATCATTATTAACTTCTGAAATTTATGACACTTATTCAAGAAAAAACACTTGCATCAAAAGTTCGCGGCGACTTCCCAATTTTGAATGAAAAAGTAAATGGCAAACCGCTAGTTTATTTAGACAATGCAGCTACCTCTCAAAAACCCCTAGCTGTGCTCAACGCTTGGCGTGATTACTACGGGCAATACAATGCAAACGTGCACCGGGGAGCTCACACTCTCAGCGCCAAAGCGACTGATGCTTACGAAGGTGCGAGAGACAAAGTTGCGGCGTTTGTAAATGCCGCGTCGCGACAAGAAATTGTTTACACTCGCAACGCCACCGAAGCGATTAATTTGGTTGCTTATTCTTGGGGCTTGAGCAATCTGCAAGCCGGAGATGAAATTATTCTGTCGGTAATGGAACACCACAGCAATCTCGTTCCCTGGCAAATGATTGCTCAAAGAACCGGTGCGGTGCTGAAGTTTGTCGAGTTAACGGAAACTAACGAGTTTGATTTGGAACAGTTTAAAACCCTTATTTCCCATAAAACTAAATTGGTGTCAACCGTTCACGTTTCTAATACTTTAGGCTGCATCAGTCCAGTCAAAGAAATCTGCAAAATTGCCCACAGTTTCGGCGCAAGAGTTTTAATTGATGCTTGCCAAAGCGTGCCGCACATGATAGTAGATGTGCAAGCAATAGATTGCGATTGGCTGGTTGCTTCCGGTCACAAAATGTGCGCTCCGACTGGCATCGGTTTTCTGTACGGTAAACTGGACTTGCTGAGAGAAATGCCTCCGTTTTTCGGCGGCGGCGAGATGATTGCTGACGTGTTTCTCGATTATTCCACCTATGCCGATTTGCCGCACAAATTTGAGGCCGGCACGCCTGCAATCGGCGAGGCGATCGCCCTTGGTGCAGCAATCGATTATCTTAGTAACATTGGCATGGATAAGATTCACGCTTGCGAAGCTGAATTAACGGCTTATATGTTTCAACAATTGCGGCAAATTCCAGAAATCAAAATTTACGGGCCACAACCAGACAGCAACGGCGAAGGTAGGGCAGCTTTGGCGGCCTTTACAGCCGGAGAAATTCACCCTCAAGACTTGTCTACCCTGTTAGATCAGGAGGGAGTCGCGATTCGTTCCGGACATCACTGCACGCAAGCTTTGCACCGCTATTTGAACGTTTCATCTACTGCCAGAGCCAGTTTGTATTTTTACACTACTCGCGAGGAGATTGATGTGTTTGTGAAAGCGTTGAAAGAGACGATCGACTTTTTTGGTGGGATTATGGGATAAGTTGCTGAGGTGGGTATTTGCCCACCTCAGTTAACAAATTTTTTTTTCCCGGTTAAGTTTAGCAGAATGCCTTTTACACTCGCACATCCAATCGCAGCAGCTCCCATCTGGTTGCTATCTAAACGAAAATTGGATCTGTTAGCTCTCGCAATTGGGACAATGATACCCGATCTGCAATATTTTATCGCCCTGAAACCAGTCAGAACGATCGGGCACAGTTTGCCAGGAGTATTCATCGAAGGTTTGCCCTGTTCGCTAGTTCTTTTGCTACTGTTTCACTGGGTTTTAAAGTATCCGCTACGCGCACTTGCTCCCTCTTACGTAGCCGATAGACTGCCACCTATGGGGCGATTTTCCCTCTTCCCAATCTCACAATTTTTAATAATTATAGCATCGATCGCGCTCGGCGGTATCAGTCATATTTTGTGGGATGATTTCACTCATTCCACTGGGTGGTTTGTCGTCAGATTTCCACTTCTGCAATTTAAGATTATGTCCCTGCCACTTTACAAATTACTTCAATATGGAAGCGGCATATTCGGACTCTGCGGTTTGTCGATTTGGTTCTTGGTGTGGCTGCTCAAAACTAAACCTCGCCCAAGTAAAGAAACGCTGCCTGTTCGCTGGCAACTATTAGCAACTGGCTGCATTTTGCTGACTTCTTGTATCTTGGCATTAATTGCTGTAAAGTTGCACTTAGCTGAGGATGGAAGTTTTTCAGGCATCGTTGTTAGAGCTATTATTGGTTTTATTTCTGGGTTATTTCTCGGTTGTTTGTTCTACTCGGCTGCATTCTGGAAGCTCAAAGGTTTTCACCAATTCAATTAGAAGTTGGGTGAGAGCAAAAATTATATACGCCAGGTGATTCGATCGCCCTTTCTGACATCCGCGTTCATCCGCGTTTATCCGCCTGCATCTGCGGTAAACAAAAAGAGCGATCGCCCAACTAAAACTCCCTAATCTCAGGATGAACAAACTGATAACCAGCCGCCTTAATCTTTAGATTCGACACCCTAGCATTATAAGGCCGCACGCTAGGAGTTCCATCCCAAGTAACTTTAGGTAAATTGTGAGTTTCAAAAATGCGATCGAGCAATTCGCGACTGGATAGCGACACATCCCCGACTAAATTGTAAATTCCCTGCAATCGATTGTCCAAAGCAAAAGTTAACCCCCCAACAACATCATCCCGATGCACCCAATTAGTAGCATCTTCCCCCGCACCGGGACGAGTGTTCCCAGCCCAACGTCCAAAAATTTTAACTAATTCTCGCCCTGGCCCATAAATTCCTCCCAAACGGAGAATGCAGACGTGAAGATTGGCATTAGATGCTGCTAATAACACCCGTTCGGTTCCTGCGAGAATTTCACTGTTTGGATTAGCCGGCGCAACGGGTGAATCTTCATTTACCACTTCACCTTGGCGATCGCCATACACAGAATAAGTACCCGTATAAATAACCTGCTTTACTGTTGGTATCTGCTGTAAAACCGATACTAAAGTTGTCGCAGTATCTAAATAACTTTCCTGATAAGCATGAGGATTTGGAGCACCGACGCACAGCATAACAGCATCTTGTTCTTGCAGTACAGCCGTCATCGCATCTTTGTCATTTCCTTTGAGCACGGCTACCCGCTGCGCGACACCCTCCAACTCAACTACTCGCGTCGCCGTCGTCGTTGTCGCCGTCACGATACAATCAGATTTGCCGCGTAAATGCTTGGCTGTCGCAGTACCCACATAGCCGCAGCCGACGATCGCAACTTTCATAAAAAATTCTCCTTTGTTTCATAGTCTCTAAAATTATTGCCGATTTCTGCAATCATGGCGCGCTGAGTTTTGTGGTAATATGCAAAGCATCGTTATCAATCGGAGTAGCATCATGTCCGAGAGAGATATTTTTGCCACATCCTCAGAAACCGAACTTAAGGCTTTTTATGGTTCTTTGTTTGCGATGGCAGCCGCCGATGGTTCCGTTGATATTGACGAACTAGATTTGTTGTTTAAAACCATAAATTTAGACAAATTTTCTGACTCTGCAAAGAATCAAATCCACTCCTACACAGCCAGTCCCCCATCACTCAGCGACTGTTTGCAAACACTCAGCCAGTCAGAAGAAACGCTGCGTTTGGGAGTCATGTATTTTTTAATCAACATTGCTTGGGCAAATAAGACGCTGCAGCGCGGAGAAAGCGAGGCGATCCAATCCTCCAAAAAACTGCTGGCGGTTTCCGACTTACAAATCCAAGCCATGCAGGAATTCATCGCAAACATGAAACAAATACAAAAGTCCGCGCCAACTAAAAATCCGGCATCGGCATCCTTCAAGTCTGCTGTTTCAGAGCTGAAAACTAATGGTATCTCTCTCGATTTGATCGACCCCAAAGGAACCACAACCAACCTGAGCAACTCCAAAACTAACTATTCAGATGACAGTTTTTGGGCTAAACTTAAAAACTTTGCTTTAACCGCAGGAAGAGAAGTAGTTGAAAAAGCTTTGATTCTCTACTATACGGCTCAGAACCCAAACGTGCCTGCTTGGGCAAAAGGAGTTGTAGTTGGAGCTTTGACTTATTTTATATCTCCCGCCGATGCCATTCCCGATATATTAGTCGGCATCGGATTTACAGACGATTTGGGAGTATTGTTGGCGGCACTAGCTACAGTTTCAGTATACATTAATGCTGACACTAAAGAACAAGCAAAACAAAAAATGAAAGATTGGTTTGGCTAATAATATTATGTCCGGTCGCTGGTATTGTGTGGGTCTGCATCGGAATAATATAATCTGAATAATATAGGAGTTTTCACTTCTCTGAAATAAAAGACACGGCACTGCCGTGTCCCTACCCAATATCTTTAATTCACTCAACTGAAAACTTAATTATTGTGGATTCTCAGTCTTTAATCGGCTTGCCCTCTCGATTGACAATACGGCTTTCACCATCCTTAGCCGTGACATTTTCATAAACCCCTTCATCCCGCTTTACATACTTGCTGAAACCCGAATTTTTATAATCAGTGTCGGATGTCGGCTTCATCAATCTCGGAGCGCTCAGCAGCCGGCGTACCGGAGCATCTGCGGGAGTCTCCCCAGGCTCGCACTTAGCCAACTCGCACAGTTGACCCCAAGTCGAAACTTCCAGGTTCATGCTGTGCCAAACTTCTAACTGCTGGTTGTTTTCGGGACACAAATAATCGTATACAGGCATATTAAGAATCTCGTTTGCAACTACTAAAATTACTAATTGCACGGTTATTGAGAATATTATAGCTCAACATTACTAAGAATTCAAGCCCAACAATCCAACTTTACTATTTTTAACGGTTGTTAAAACCATAAATCAGCTATATTATTAACCCTGTGTGCTTGCTCCCGGATGCGATCGAGACGAAGCCCAAAAGTACGCTACCCTGAAATCCTCTGACTCGATCCAACGATCGCACGATCGACGGCTAGCAAATGCCCGCAAGACTTCCCTCACTGCTGTCACAGGATTGATCGTCATTTTCAGACTGTACGCCAATCACAGATTCTAAGTTTCAATTTTATTTATTTACTCACCAGCGAGGATTTACCGATGAGCGATTTCAAAGTTACGCCAGAAGTAGAGCTGAACACAGCTCAAATGTTGGAGCGATACCAACTGCAAGATGAGACAAATCTGCGGCGTTGGGCAAAACTGCACGGCATCAACAGCACTCGTGGTTTCTTCTATCCCAGTGAAGTAGATTTGATGGATCACGCTCACCACCATCTCTACAATTTGGGAATGAGCATTGCGGATTACCAAAGTCTTTTAGACCGACGCCGCAGCCATTCCCAGACACCGGGCGACCAAAATAAAACAGTAGCAAGTCAAGTTGCTGACGAAGCATACGATGCCATAGAAACGCTAACCGATCAGTATGCTGAAGCTATTGATTTAATGGGAGAACGTATAGCAGACCATTTCATCGATGAACTCGATTTATCTGTGATGAGGCACCTTTCTAAAAAAGTGCAAGAGCGGCGCACTCTCAACGGTCAAACCAAAAAGCCTAACCGTTTTCTCCAAGTGATTAAAGCCGTGTTGCAACCCAGCAGTGAAAATACGCTTCTGGTTCCCAAAAAAGAGAATGACTCTAGTTTAGAATTAGAACAGCATCATCGGCTCGGCTAGTCGCCGATTTTTTTGAAAGACTAAGAGACTTTTTGTTCAATTTACTGGTCAATTTTACTGAAAAGCAAACCCCAACCCTCCCCTTTTCCAGGGGAGGCACCAAGAGTCACATTTTTTATATTATGAAACGGAATATAAAAAAATAAATTGAGATTTCCCCGAAGTCTAAATTACTTTTCAACTGATGTTTGGTTTCGCGACGGAACCACACCTAATATAACTAGGGACAGATTGCGCGATCGCCCAAATTAGAGATAATATCTGCTGAATTGAACCTGTCAACCTCGCCCAAGGTAAAAAAATGATTAAATCCTGGATGGTAATTGGAGGCGTCGCCTTGATAGTAGCACTAGCAGCTAACTTAATCCCGCCCAGCGACATCCAATGGTTCAACCGCTTGCGGCGTCCGAGATGGCTAGTATTTGAAAGAGCAATTCCCCTAATTTGGACAGTAATTTTTATTTGTGCAGCTTGGTCAGCAGTGATTGTTTGGGAAAAAGAACCGGGAACTCAGGAGACTTGGCTGAGAATGGGTTTGTACTTGCTTTTAGAAATAGTAACTATGTCTTACACCTCGGTTATGTGCAAAGTTAGGAGCCTAAAAGTCGGCACAATAATCGGCGGAACGGGCGCTATTTTAAGCGTAATACTAGCTTTAACTGTGTTGCAAGTTTCCGAGGCTGCCACCCTGTTATTGCTGCCTTACATACTTTGGAGTCCGATCGGGACTTACACCACTTGGGTCATGATGCACCTCAATCCGGCGGATGTTTAGGCTCTGGAATTAGTCATTTTAATGGGATTGCAAGCATCAGGAAAAAGCACCATTTTTCGGTAGTATCTAGCTGCAACGCAGGTTTTAGTCAGCAAAGACTTGATGCGAAATAATTGTACAGTTGCACAACTCGAAGCTTAGGATATGGGTAACCCAAGCTGCATGAACCAAGTGTGCTTGTCTATGTAACCGCGTTGAAAATGGATTTTGCCATCAACAACATGAAAGAAGCCACAGCCTTGCAGCGTAAAACTTTTGCCAGTTGGTAGGTGGCCACCAAACTCACCTAGAAATGTGCCGCCACCAGTCCACTCGACGATCGCCCACTCGCCATCCTCAAACAGATTCTCAACGTGCGTGTAATTGTCGGGAAAGGCTTGGAAGAAGGTAACAAAACTCTCAAGCAATGCCTCACGCCCGTTGAGAGGAGCGCCAAAGGCAACTTGATGGTTCTCTGCATCGTCGTGATAAAGCTCGATCAGGGCGTGAGGGTCACGAGCGTTATAAGCAGAAACCCAGTCTTCGAGAACTTGCTTGGGCGTTTTCATTTTTGGTTCTCTAATACAGATAAGTAAAGATATTAGTTAGCACCTTCTCACCCTCAAATTTACCGACTCGGAGGGCTGCTCGGAGGCTCAGTTTCCGGGGGATCGGGAGGGGGAGATTCAGCATCCGAAGGATTCAGCGACTCCTCCCAAACTTCGATTTGCGATCGAGCTTGCTCAAAAGCCCGAGTACCCGAAGGAATTTTTTTCAAAGTCGCGATCGCCCCAGCCAGATCCGACGACGACTGTTCCACACCAAGCGCCAAAATCCGCTGGCTCCACTCATCAATCGCCTCACTCGCCTGCCACCGGAGCGAACTCGACTCCGGCACCTGAAGGGCCAGCGCAATAGCCGTTTGCAGAGCCTCCGCAGTCCCCGCTCGGGCGGCCTGACGGGCGTTCTGCAAACCTTGCTCCCCCTCAAATTGAGCCTCCCAAGCCCGAATGTTCGATTGAGCTTCTTCATAAAGCACCCGTCCCGATCGAATCCGGCGGGCCATCTCAATTGCCTCCGCCAAATTGCCGCCTGCCGCTAGCTGCTGAGCTCTATCCAAAAACGGCTGGTCAACAAGCCTCTGTCTCCTCTCGATCCAAGCTTGAATTTTGGTTTGAGCTTCCACGTAAAGCGCCCTACCTCTAGCTATCCGAGAAGCTTGAGCCACAGCAGCCTCCAGAGAATTCGGATCGCCGGTACTCGCCAAATCGTTCGCTCTTTGTAAATACGGACTGTCTTCCAGCAGCTCGATTTGACGGCTCAAGCTGCTAATTTGACGGAGAGCTTCCTGGGAGCGGGGATTTGATTCCGGGACTGTTTGCAATTGGGCGATCGCAGCCCTCAAATCATTTACCCCTCCCGGCGCCGCCAGCCTGCTTGCCAAATCCAAAACTTTCACATCAGCCATTTCTTGCTGCCAGCGGCCGACTAAATTTTGAGCTTGTTTGTATAAAGGGCGACCCGAATTCAACTTTTGAGCAATCTCGATCGCCTTGGAGAAACCCTCAACAGAGCCAGTCAAAGCCTGAGAAGTAGCATTCGCCAACTCATTAAAATCTTGTACTTGTTCCCTTAAATTTGCAGTGTCGGGAATCTTGTTAGCGATCGCGATCGCCTGCTGCCAATCGCCAGCCTGCAAGCGTTTTTGGGCGATCTCCAAAATTTTCTTGCTAAATTCCGCGATCGCCTTATTGGCAGCTTGATACAAATAACTCTTTTGACCAATTCCCTGAGCCAGCTTAATCCCCGCCACCAGATTGTCGAGACCTCCCTCCGAGGCTGTATTCCGGGCTTTGACCAACTTATTGCCCTCAGTCCGAGTCGCCTGAATTAGCTTAGTCAATTCCTCGTACTTAGTCGATTCCCAGAAAGTATTTCCCAAATCCAAAAGCAAAGTAGCTTGGCGGAAAGCCAGCGTCCACTCTTCCTTACGCAAGTGGTCTTCGGCCGTGCGGTAAATTTTCTCTGCTTCGCTCCATATCGACTGCCACTTTTCAATCTGCTTTTCCACCGTCGGGTAAGCAGGAACGTTTTGAGGAACCTTCTTCGCTATCGCAATCGCCTCCTGCAGCTTTCCTTCTTGGAAACTAGCATTTCCCAGCCTGAGCATATCCTCCGACCACCGAGCGATTTGACCGTTAATTCTCGGCCGCAGCGGATGGTTTTGTGGCAAAGCATTCACTAATTCGATCGCCAACAGCAAATCATCTGCCGTCCGCTTGCTTGCTGCTTCTTGAGCGCAAAAAAAGCGATCGTTAGCAGAAGCCGTCGGCCAAAAAATCTTTGAGCAATTCGACTGCGAGGTCAGGTTGAGCAAAGACGCAATTGCCACAAACCCCATACCCACCGACAGCAGCAAACTCACCGCCAGCCAAAACTGCCACTTATTAGACCAGCTCCGCCACAACTTGTGTGGCCCGGGCGGCTGCGAGTTTTCCCCAGACAAATTCGGCCGTAGTTCCAAATGCCCTCCCGGCAGTTTTCCCGAAGTAACCAGCTCTCGGAGCTCTTTAAGTCGTTCAGCCCGGTTTTTCCTTGCTGGTAACCGCACCAGCGACGAAGTATCCTTTGTTGACTCCAAGGATTCTGATGCAGACCAACGGCCTGGTGTTTTGCGATCTTGACTCATATCCTCACCACAAACAACAACCCGCCTGTCTTAATTATTTCAAAACAGCGATCGCTGCTATTGACTGCTCTATAGAATGTATTCATCACTTTTAAATACTCCAGCAGGCGAAAGACTACAAGAGACGATCGCCAAACCACAAAAATCAAAATTTTGTGATTAGGTAATTGATAATGGGTAATTGGCAATTGGTCAAGGCCTTCATCCCGACTCGCACTCATTATTGCCAATTACACATTATTGTCTCAAGAACCGGAGTTCGAGCGCAAATCGCCGATCAGTTCTGCAAGTTGGTCGCTGTTAGCTTTGTAAACCTCGTTGCAGAAATGGCACGTAGCCTCAGCCCCGCCATCTTTTTCAATCATGTCTTGGAGTTCCGCTTCGCCCAACATTTTCAAAGCTCCCAAAACTCGATCGAACGAACAGCCGCAGTGAAAGCGCACCATCTGAGTTTCCGGGAAAATTTCCAGGCCCATATCTCCCAGTAACTCTTCGAGAATCTGGTGGAGCGTTTTGCCCGATAGCAGCAGTGGCGTAAAGCCCGACAATTCAGCAACTCTAGATTCTAAAGTTTGCACCAATTTTTCGTCCGTTGCCGCCTTCGGCAGAACCTGCAACAGCACACCCCCAGACGCTTGTACCCCGCCCGCCCCCACAAACACCCCCAAAACCAGAGCCGAAGGCGTCTGCTCCGAGGTTGCCAAATAGTGAGTCAGATCGTCGCCAATTTCGCCGGAAACCAATTCTACCGTACTTGAGTAAGGGAAACCGTATCCAACGTCCCGCACCACGTACAAATAACCGTCACCTATTGCCCCGCCCACATCGAGTTTGCCTTTAGCATTGGGTGGCAGTTCCACTTCGGGATTGTCCACATAACCTCGAACTGTTCCATCGAGTCCCGCATCAATCAGAAGCCCCCCCAGCGGCCCATCTCCTTTGATGCGAATGTTGACTCTCGATTCGGGCCGCTTCATGCTGGAGGCGAGTAACAGCCCTGCCGACATCGTGCGCCCGAGGGCCGCTGTAGCCACGTAGGAGAGCTTGTGCCGCTGTCTTGCTTCTTCGGTAAGGCGGGTGGAAATGACGGCTACAGCGCGAATTCCGCCCTCTGCGGCTGTAGCGCGAATTAATTGATCGGCCATGAAAAACCTTACTTTGTCTTTTGATACCTTCTTGAACTATTTTAGAAGTTCTTGAAGGTTGTGGCAGAAGAGAGCAGCAGTTGACTCGGCGGGCCTGTCCGTGCGAGCGAACTTCTGAACTCGCCTCTGTTTTCTATAAAACCTCGATCGAGCAACTATTTATTAACAAATACTCTGATTGATTCTTCCACTTAAATATTTATTTAATATGCCCGCAATAAGGACTGCATTTATTTTCCATCATCTACCCGGTTCTCAGTCCTTTTATAACAACTAATCACTAATGACTAACAACTAACAACTATAGCAATCCTAAATCATTTGTGAATTTCTTACTCCCTCCCCTTTATAAGGGGAGGGCTGGGGTGGGGTAAAAAGTTTACGACTCATTTATGATTGCTATAACAACTAATGACTAAAGCTTATCTTGGCGCTAACCAGACGATTACCAAACCTTTACCTTGGCCGGCTAGAGTGAGATGCGTAGGTCTCAGACCAATGTTTTTTAGCTGGAAATAAGGGATATGCCACCAACATCCAAAGCACTTTTAGCGGAAATCCAGCATAACACAGGAGCGAGCCGAAACTTGCATTTTTATGCCAAGGGCGAAACCATTCCTATGATGTCGCACGGTCTTTGGCGAGTCTGTCAAGGTTTAGCACAACTGAGTACGCTTTATCCAACCGGGGAAGAAGGACTTTTGGGTTGGGTTGGACCTTCGATGTGCTTCGGTTTGTGGTTGACAAACTTGCAGACTTACCGAGCTACGGCGACATCAGATATTTATTTGATGTGGTATTCTATGGTGGAAATCGAAGCTTCTCCTCAATTGGCTCACGAGTTGCTGCCTCAAATGGTACGGCGACTGCGGCAAATGGAAGCAATTTTAGCGATCGCCGGACAGCGGCGAGTAGATGACCGTTTGTATCAGCTACTGCTATTATTGCAACAGGAATTCGGTCAGCCTGTGGTTGAGGGAACTCGTTTGAATATCCGCTTGACACATCAAGATATTGCTAATGCGATTTGCACGACGCGGGTAACAGTAACTCGAATGCTGGGAAAATTGCAGCAGCAAGGGTTAATCAGTCGAGATGGCGATCGGCATTTAATTCTTAACAAAGATGTTTTTGCGTCCAGATCGGATTTGTTTGGCTGCAACCCTCAAGCAGTGTAGCAAGCGCAGAGAAAAATCTTATTCTGCTTCGCCAATCAGCGTAAACGCGGCCCAATCTTGCGGAGTTGGGTGCATCTTCATTGTCATCAGCATCGCTTGCCGCAAAGCTTGAGCTTTATTCGGGTTCTTCTGTAATTGGCGATAGAATTCTGCCATTAATTCCGCTGTCGGCTCATCGGGCACTAACCACAGAGAAACGATAATACTGGAAACACCAGCACTAATTAAAGCACGAGATAATCCAAGCACACCATCACCTGTGAGTTTTCCTCGGCCAGTATTGCAAGCACTTAATACCACTAATTCAGCATTTAATTTTAAATCCAAGATTTCACTGGAAGTCAGCAATCCGTCATCATTTGCTGATGGAGCTAGGGCGATCGCTCCCGGTAAATCTCGCCTCTTCACTTCATTGAGTAATCCGTGAGTTGCCAGATGAATAATTCGGGCTTTTAGCATCTGTTGAACAATCGATGCTTTAGTGGCTTGAGAGCCTGTAATCGGTTTAGTATTCAGAAGTTGGGCAATTGTAATTGCTTCCTGTTCGCTGCCCGGTAAGGGAGCTAATTGGCGCGGCGGTGTGCCAATTTTGGGCATAATTGGATTGCCTACAACTAAGTTATTCTGGAGAGAAAGTTGTCGGAGTTTTTGCCGTGATTGGCGGGTTAACTGCAAAATTTGAATGGCGGGAGCGGTGAGGATGGTATGTTTTTCAATCAAATATTGACCTGTCGGATCTTGTAAGGCGACAAAGGGAACTAAAAACAGGGATTGATGGGGAATGAAAATGATAGGAGCATTCGGGTCAGTAGGTAAAAGATCGGCAATGGGTTGAATGAGTAGTTGATAAATTTGCTGTAATTTGGGGTAGATTATCCGAGAATTAGCAGTGGTAGAAGCAGGGGGATTAGCTGTTTGTTTATTGGCAATGTCCCCCGCGGCCGATACACCCAGAGCCTCGCGAGTGCCGCGAATCATCTCAGCTAAGGCTGTATCTTGCTCGTTTAATCCTCTCCTCCCGGTAGCAGCAGATACTCTTGTCTGTTCGGTGGCTTCGGGTAGATTGATTTTCAGAGATTTGATATCAACGGAGCGAAAGGTAATTTCACCAGTCGGCTTGATGACCCAAATATAGAGGGCTTCATTCCTAATAATGGAATACTCGACGAGGGTAGCGTTTTGCTCTTTAGCGATTTGTTGAATTTGCTGGATATTGGGCGGGTTGATAGTAGTTGGGACAGACGCAGATGCGGCAAGGCGAGATGCCAATAACTCCACAAAAGCTCGGGCTCTACCCCGTTCGGCAATTTCTAAAGCGTCGTTAGTTTTTTTCTGAGCAATGAAGACTTGTTGTAAAGTGACGTAGGGGCTAGTTTGGGTTTCAAATATTGACACTTTATTGGCATCGTCTAATCCAGCACGGAGAGATTCCAAAACTTTAATACTATCAAGTAGGGTTTTCTCTGCTGCTGGGAGATTGCCAGAGTTGGCGAGAGCCAATCCTAGATTGTTGAAAGCCACCCCCTCGCTTTGGCGGTCTTTAATTTCTCGCGCGATCGCCAACCACTGCTGAGTGTACTCGATGGCTTTGGCGTAGTCGCCGAGGGAAAGGTAAGCAATTCCCAGACTTCCTAGAGCCCCCCCCTCGCTTTGGCGGTCTTTAATTTCTCGCGCGATCGCCAAGTCCTGCTGAGCGTACTCGATGGCTTTGGCGTAGTCGCCGAGGGAAAGGTAAGCACTTCCCAGATTTCCCAAAGCTTTCCCCTCGCTTTGGCGGTCTTTAATTTCTCGCGCGATCGCCAACTGCTGCTGAGCGTACTCGATCGCTTTGGCGTAGTCGCCGAGGTTACCGTAAGCAATTCCCAGATTTCCCAGAGCCCCCCCCTCGCTTTGGCGGTCTTTAATTTCTCGGGCGATCGCCAACCACTGCTGAGCGTAGTCGATCGCTTTGGCGTAGTCGCCGATGGGAAGGTAAGCACTTCCCAGATTTCCCAAAGCCGCCCCCTCGCTTTGGCGGTCTTTAATTTCTCGCGCGATCGCCAACTGCTGCTGTTGGTACTCGATCGCTTTGGCGTAGTCGCCGAGGTTACCGTAAGCAATTCCCAGATTTCCCAGAGCCACCCCCTCGCTTTGGCGGTTTTTAATTTCTCGCGCGATCGCCAACTTCTGCTGAGTGTACTCGATGGCTTTGGCGTAGTCGCCGAGGTTACCGTAAGCAATTCCCAGACTTCCCAGAGCCACCCCCTCGCTTTGGCGGTTTTTAATTTCTCGCGCGATCGCCAAGTCTTGCTGAGCGTACTCGATGGCTTTGGCGTAGTCGCCGAGGTTACCGTAAGCAATTCCCAGATCTCCCAGAGCCGCCCCCTCGCTTTGGCGGTCTTTAATTTCTCGCGCGATCGCCAACACCTGCTGAGCGTACTCGATGGCTTTGGCGTAGTCGCCGAGGCTACGATAAGCAATTCCCAGACTTCCCAGAGCTTTCCCTTCACCTTGGCGGTCTTTAATTTCTCGATAAATTATTAGTGCCTGTTGCCAAGACTGCAATGCAGCTTGAAAGTGACTAATCTGATACTGCTGAATCCCTTGCTGTAACAGTCGGTCTGCTTCGGCTTTCCGCTCAGCAGAAGTTTGAGCCAAGGCCTGAGAATTGATTATTTTAAATTGAGAGTTAGGGATAAACCGAAACTCACCTACAGTCAGCGCCGATAAGATTGAGAGCGGTGCCGACAATCCAATTTTTTGCAGTTTCATAACTTTTGACAGGCATCTGGTTTGAGCATCCGCTTGACACATCAAGATATTGCTAATGCGGTTTGCACGACGCGGTTCAGTTGACTGTTGACTGTTGACTGTTGACCGCAAGATAGCGACATCTACCTGGAAGGAAGAGGATTGGAGTAAGGAATAGTCTTTTTTTGATTTCTCCCGATCGGGGTTCGGGCTTTAAACCAATTCTTTCTGGTAACAGTAACGCGAATGATGGGAAAATTGCAGCAGCAAGGGTTAATCGTTCGAGCTCGCCATCTCGGTCTTTAATTCTTAACAAAGGTGTTTTTGCGTCCGCCTCCGATTTGTTTGGCTGCAACCCTCCAGCAGTATAGCAAGCGACAGCCATTTGCCTCTACATAATGCTATCTAATATTAAAGCCCCAATCGAATTGCATCACAATTGTTTGTCTTGATTTCCCTCCCCCTATTTACAGCAATACATTTGTTGCCGGAAAAGATATCATGAAGCGGTGCATCTATTTAGGGAAAAACTCAATGGCTAACTCAACTCCAGAAACACCGCAACCAGACAAAAAAGAATTAGCTAACATCACAGCTAAACCTCAAGAACAACAAGAAGAACCGCCAAATAAGGGTGACGGGCGGAAATAGTCGATCGCCCAGAATGATACCGCAGCAGAAGCTAAAGAAACCGGGTTTTTTGACTCTTATTGAAGGTTTTAACCAAATATTTTGGTTAAACAACCCGGTTTCTAGCTACCCGCGCGTCAAAGAAATAACTTGACAAATTATTCAGTTTGTGTAGTTGCATTGTTCGATCGCAAGTTCGGCTTTCCCGGCTTTCCACGGAGGCCGTTTAAAGAAACCACATCAGCCTCAGAACTCTCCCTCGCCACCCGAATCAGCAACCCCGACAACAACAAACTTGCCAACATCGAAGAACCCCCGTAACTAAAAAACGGCAGTGGCAAACCCGTAGTCGGCAAAACCCCGGTCGCCACCCCAATATTCAGCAGCGACTGTCCCACCATCACCACCATCACCCCAATCGCCACCAACTGACTCTCACTATTTCGAGCCTTCATCGCTACCCTCAACGCCACAGTAGAGTAAGCCGCCAACATCAGCAACAGGGAGAAACCTCCCACCAAACCAAACTCCTCAGCAAACACAGCAAAAATAAAATCGCTGTACTGAATAGGCAAATAAAATAACTTTTGCTGGGACATCCCCAAACCCACACCCCAAACGCCCCCAGAACCGACAGCCAGGAGACTTTGAATCAACTGATAGCCGTCTTGCATCGGGTCAGCCCAAGGATTGAGAAAAGACATAATCCGGCGGCGCTGATATTCCCTAAAACTAATACTTAAAACGGCTAAAAGCATTCCTCCCATAGCCGTTGCGCCCAACTGCAAGTAAGGCAAGCCCGCAGCCAAAGCCACCAACCACAAAGTCATCCCGCACAAAGCGGTGGTACTTAAATTCGGCTGCAACAAAATTCCCAACAGCATTGCACCGAAAATTAACAGCCAAGTTAAGCGAACTTTATTCGTCAACCGGGACCAGTTGCCGAAAATGCGGGCGCTTTGGAGAACAAAAAACGGCTTGATCAACTCAGAAGGTTGAATAATCGGAACCGGACCCAGAGATATCCAGCGAGTCGCCCCGTTGATTGTGGTTCCTACCCCCGGAACCAAAGTCAGCCACAGTAGTCCCAGCAGCAACAAAACGCCTAACTGAGATGTTTTCATGATGTAGCGCAGTGGGGAGTACACCATCAAGTTAAAGCCGGCCAGCCCGATCGCCACTGCGACTAGCTGTCGTTTAAAATAATAAAGGCCGTCTCCAAATTCATAATTTGCAATGGGATAGGAAGCCGAAAACAATGCTGTCAGCCCTACAAACAGCCACAGAAAAGTCAGCCACCTCAGCCACCGGGCCTCAGCGGCCCATTGAGACGCGCTGGGGTCAAAAAAGGGAATCAAGCGTCGAATGTCATTAGCCATAGGATTTTAGAATGCTCTCAATAAACTCTAACAAAGATGGCTAAAGTACCAGATTGGTTAATTTACGCATTAATCTGCTCGCTATTATATGGTTTGTGGGGATTTTTTGGCAATTTAGCGACTAAATATATTGACTACAAAACTGCTTTTGTTTATGAAGCAATTGGCGCTATCTTAACTACTTTATTTATTATTTTCCACACTAATAATTTTAGTTTTGAGGGAGATGTTAGGGGAATTTTGTTTGCGATGGTAGTTGGCGTTTCTGGCACTGTGGCATCATTAGTATTTTTTATAGCCCTTGGTAAAGGTGAAGTTGCCAATGTAGTGAGTGTTACGTCTATCTACCCGCTGATTACTATATTATTATCGTCTTTATTCTTGAAAGAGGCTATTACATTACCACAAATGCTTGCTGTTTTGTTAGCGATAATCGCAGTTATACTTTCTGCTTATTGAAATATTTGTCAATGATTAAATTAAAAACGCTGGACATTCTTTCTTCTGCTATAACAACAAAAAAGAGGTCATCGCGACCTCTTACCCCTCTACTAATCCAGCTTCGGCTCTTAAAGTAAACCTGTATTAGCTCCGGGCTTACCGGTAGCCAGTTGCACTTTAATAATTCTGCCGCCCATTTTCATAATTCTTTGCTGTTCCCGGAACCAGTTGTCGTAGGGAACCAGCTTAGTAAAATAGGTATTTTGCAATTCGCGCTGAGTGCGGATGCGAGTTTGACTGGGGACGCAAGCAGTCACCTTAAACATTCTCATTGGAAACTAACTCCTGAGTAGGTTTACAGATTTTTAGATGGATTTTTTAAAGATTGAAGGCAGGGAGTTACGAGTCAAAACTAGCTCGTTAAAACTCGTCGGGCTTTCTCGACAAGCCTTTGACGGTCTAGCAATCACTCTCAACTTCCCTGACCTCTTTTCAAAGCCAAAGGTAACAAGTCCAAAGTTAAAAGTTAAAAGAGGCAAGAAATAAGTGTTATTTCTTCTTCCTTCTTCCTTCTTCCTTCTTCCTTCTTCCTGAGTCTTAGCTCAAGCCAGAGCAGATGTAGTCGAAATAGACGCCCATTTCTTTACCAGCGTCAGAACCGACCAAACCAGCGGTGACTTCTTTCATTGCTTGGATTGCTTGTACGGTAGAACCGATGGGCACGCCCAAGGAGTTGTAGGTTTCTTTCAAACCGTTGAGCACGCGCTCATCGAGGATGGAAGGGTCGCCAGCCAACATAGCGTAGGTGGCGTAGCGGAGGTAGTAGTCCAAGTCGCGGATGCAAGCTGCATAACGACGAGTGGTGTACATATTGCCGCCGGGACGAGTTACGTCAGAGTACAACAGAGACTTAGCAACTGCTTCTTTGACGATTGTGGCTGCATTGGCGCTGATGGCTGTAGCGGCGCGGACGCGCAGTTCGCCAGAAGCAAAGTAGTTCTTGAGCTTGTCTAGAGCGCTGATGTCGAGGTACTTACCTTGAACGTCAGAGGAATTGATAACGGCGGTAATTGCGTCTTGCATGGTTGTCTTGTTTCGTAGAAAGTGGCTGAGTCAGTCCAATTTTGGAGCTAGAATTTGGAATTTGGGATTTGGGATTTAAGATTTTTAAGTGGCTGGTTATTTGCAAAAGCTTTTAACTTGTTGCCGGCAACCCCCAATTTTTCAATCTAAAATCAAAAACCTAAAATCGAAATTCCTTACTGCATCGCACCGATAACGTAGTCGAAGTAAGAGGAAGCTTCGGAAGCGTCTTCTCCAGACAGCAGCGAGCTTGCTGCACTTTTCATAGCGCGAATGCCTTCGGCGACGCCTTCAATCGGGGTGCCGAGAGATTTGTACATTTCGCGGACGCCGACAATACCGATTTCTTCGATCGGAGTAATGTCGCCAGCTACGATTCCGTAGGTGATCAAACGCAGGTAGTAATCCATGTCGCGCAAGCAAGTTGCGGTCATTTCTTCGCCGTAAGCGTTGCCGCCGGGAGAAACAATATCAGGGCGCTTTTGGAAAAGTTGGTCGCCTGCTTGCTTGACGATGCGTTCGCGGGATTCGCTCAAAATTTGGGCGATGCGGACGCGGCGTTCACCAGAGGTGACAAAGCTCTTGATCCGATCTAATTCACCTGGGCTCAAGTAGCGAGCTTCGGCGTCTGCGTTGACGATTGATTTGGTGACGATACTCATCTTGTGTGTACCCGCTGGATATTTTGCTATATGAACTGCTCTGCGCTGGGCTAGCGAAGGCGGGCGCTTGCGTCCCGTATCTTTCCTGCTCAGGCAGGAGCTTTGACGGGGAAGGCTGGACTTTCCACACTCAGCAACTGTTGAAGTTGTTGGCGGGTGACTGCCTTCGGTGCTTAACGGCGCTCGTTCTTCACGCCGGTGCGGTTGTGAGTGCTCGCACTAAGCCTGTCGCTTACAATACCACAAATGACTGATGCGATCTTTAATTTACGATCGAGATTGCAGCAGGCCACTTAGTGGCGATCGAGTGACTGTCCGGCAGTTAGTAAGGATATTGCTTCTCTGACACAACTACCTCTCGCAAGTATTTTGAGGCATTATGTTCACATTCTGAGTGTTACTGTAATAGTTTGTAACATTCCTTTTCATATTTGGGCCCTCGCTAGGGTGTTCTGCGTTAAAATTTCACGGATAAAAAATCGCTATAATTCCCTCGCAGCAAGGGTTACAGGCGATAAATTATTAAGGGGGATTTGTGGCGGGCGACGGCGCAACGCTCAAAGACTTTTCCCTGAGAGGGAAGGGAGACAGGCGGGAGATAGAGGGGGAGATGTGCGATCGTCTCACATCTTGCACCATTCTGAATAAGTCTTGGACGGGGGGGATCTCCTGCCAACCCCTACTCCTCACAAGAAAACTCACTCTTTGCGTTTGTGCAACAGGCAGTCGGGCCTGTTCTCGATCGTGATGCCAGATATTAAGATCGTCGGAAATCGTAAGTTTCGAGCTTGTAGCTAGATTTGACTCTCACTTTTAATCTGGTGCGCCGTGAAAAGAAATCTATCAGCCCTTAAAAAAGCTTTACAGTTTGGCATTAGCGGTGCTGTCGGCGGTTTCGCCGGCAATCTAATCACCGAACCTTTCATGCAGGGGCTCACTGGTTCGGAATCTGTTTTTGACAGTGTATTGTCCACAGCTCGCTGGTTTGGATTGGTAGGCGGTGGCATTGCTACTGCTATCATGTTCGGCTATTATTACTATATCAAAGGCAAGCCTCAAATTAAACAGGCTTTAAAAAATGGCGGATTGTTTGGTTTAATAGCAGGAGCGATTTCTGGGGCGATTGCCGAAGGTATTTACAGCGGAATTGGCGACGGAAACAACGAATTATTGCGAGTAATTTGCTGGGGAATAGCTGGCAGTTTGTTAGGACTGGGACTTGCACAGCGGATTCCTAATTTGGGAGCGCTTCGCGGCACGGGAGGCGGCGGTGTTGGAGGAGTTTTGGGCGGCTGTTTGTTTATTCTGTTTGCTTACAATCTATCCGGTACCGCGGGCCGTTTAGCTGGCTGTGCTGCGATCGGTTTTTGGATAGGCATCATGTTGGTTGTAGCTGAAACTTTGTTCAACAAAGCTTGGCTGGTAATTAGTTACGATACCGGAGCAAATCGCACTCTCACTCTGGGCTCGGAACCTATCACTTTTGGCAGTGATGAAAATTTGTCTATTATCTGCATTCCTAATGTTTCGCCCTTGGCTATGCGGTTTCAATTGGAAGCAGGTCAAATTGTTTGCGAGAATCTTGATAGCGGGGCGGTGAGTTATTTGCGATCGGGCGACCAAAAGAAAATCGGCAACTGTACAATTACAGTAGGAAACTCTGACTTGCCAGCCCCAACACCAGCAAATATTCCGCCTACCTTTATATCAGATCAGCCCGCAGTAAATTCTTTTACCAGCAGCCAACTTTCTCTGAAATTAGGCAGTCGAGTTATTCCTCTGAGTGCGGGAACTCAACTATTCAACTCTGACATACCGAGTTTAACAGCCGCAGCATCTAACGGTCTTGTAGCTATAGTCACTTCTCGATCGAGAAACGAGCTTTCGTTAGGATTGACCAATTTGTGCGATCGCGCTTGGTGGGCTACAGACATTCAAGGCGATATAAAAATGGTAGAACCTGAAAGTACCCTGACTTTGGCATTGGGAACTCAAATCGAATTCGGTGAAATGGACGGCGAAATTGTGTAAGTAAGCGAGTGCAAACTGAGATATTGCACCATTGTCAATAAACCTTTCATGGGCGGGCAGGATGCCCACCCCACAAGAAAATTTACTCTTTGTGGAACGGGCATCTTGCCCGTTCTTAACAATGATTCAAGCAGAACTGCTGCTAACTCCATTAATTACCGCTGCACCAATCAAATGAGCTAAACGCAAAGCTTCAGGAACTTTCCCAGTGTCTGTCAAACGCTGAAGCACCAGCGCAATTACTTCGGGTTTTTCGCCACAAACTTGAAAAAAGAAAGGTTCAAAAGCGTGAATTTTCCCGGCGCGGCGCAACAATTCTAAACGGTATTCTGAATCGGGTAAATGGCGGAGGGCTTTTTCAACAGCAGCTAAATCTGGTGGGCGGCGCATGACAGCAACGCAAGGAATTTGCAGCCGCGATGCTAACTCGGGAAGGTCAATAATATTGAAGCCGCCGAAAGCAATTCCGTCTAGCAAAACGAGATGCAATTGCGGCAGAAATTTGCCTCCGAGGAGTAGCCCAGAAATAGCATCCGTGGCATCTAATCCGTCTGGGAAAACTTGTCCCCACACCATTCCTTCAAATCGAGTTCCCCCGCAGACTATGCCTGCGATCGACACCCGACTGCCACTTGTACGAGAAAACGGAGCGTCGTCAAAGCCAATAACCTTAATTGTGCGATCGAGCCTGAGCAAATCTGCCAGTTTCAACTTGTGGAGTTCCCTAAACTAAAGTTTTTGAGATTAGGTTGTGTTTTACATAGTATCATATACGTTAAATAGCTCGTTACTAAAAAGGTTTTAGACAATTGGCCAAAAAATACGTAGCAGCGATCGACCAAGGAACCACCAGCACCAGATTTATCATATTCGATCGCCGCGGACAGATAATTTGCAGCAACCAACAAGAACACCAGCAAATCTATCCCCAACCAGGATGGGTTGAACACAATCCCGATGAAATTTGGCAGCGCACCCAAAGCGTGATTAAAAATGCCCTCGAAATCGGCAATATCGACCCGAAAGATATTGCTGCCCTCGGTATTACCAACCAGCGCGAAACTGCAATTGTTTGGGACAGAAAAACTGGCAAGCCTTACGGCAATGCGATTGTTTGGCAAGATACCCGCACTCGCTTTATTTGCGATCAATTAGCTGAAATTGAGGGCAAAGCTCGATTTCAAAAACGATGCGGTTTGCCGCTGGCTACTTATTTCAGCGGGCCGAAAATTAAGTGGATGCTGGACAATATTGCAGGATTGCGGGAAGCTGCAAATCAAGGGGATGCGATTTTTGGCAATGTCGATACTTTCCTAATTTGGCACCTGACTGGCGGCGCGCACATTACCGATGTTACCAACGCCAGCCGCACGATGCTGATGGATTTGCAAACCCTCGATTGGGATGCCGAAACTTTGGAAATAATGGCAATTCCCCGCCAGATGCTGCCAGAAATTCGCCCTTCGAGTCAAGTTTTTGGAACTGCAAAAGGATTGCTTGCAGGTGTTCCGATTGCTGCTGCTTTGGGCGATCAGCAAGCAGCCCTCGTCGGACAAACTTGTTTCAGTCCCGGGGAGGCAAAAAATACTTACGGCACGGGCTGTTTTATGCTGCTGAATACTGGTGAGGCGATCGTCCCTTCAAAAAACGGGTTACTGACAACAGTCGCCTACAAGATGGGGGAATCGCCCGCTGTGTATGCTTTGGAAGGCAGTATTGCGATCGCCGGAGCTCTAGTGCAGTGGCTACGGGACAATTTGGGCATCATCAACACATCTGCGGAAGTAGAAACATTAGCAAATACAGTCGAAGACAGTGGCGGAGTTTACGTTGTTCCGGCATTTTCTGGACTCTACGCACCTTATTGGAAAGACAGCGCGCGGGGAGTAATTGCAGGTTTAACTCGCTACGCGACTAAGGCACACATTGCCCGCGCAGTATTGGAAGCTACAGCCTGGCAAACCCGGGAAATATTGGATGCGATGAATCAGGATTCGGCTGTGCAGCTTTTGTCTTTAAAAGTAGACGGAGGTATGGTGGGAAATCATACGTTGATGCAGTTTCAGAGTGATGTTTTGGGAGTGCCTGTGGTGCGGCCCGTGGTAGCAGAAACTACTGCACTCGGTGCGGCTTATGCGGCTGGTTTGGCGGTTGGTTTTTGGAGTCAGCTAGCCGAATTGCGCGACAATTGGGCGGTGGATTGTACTTGGGAACCAAAAATGCCGATCGCACTTCGCGAACAAAAATATCGCTTTTGGAAAAAAGCAGTTTCCCGCACATTCGATTGGGAAGAATAAATAGCTGAGTTAACCCCAAAATGCGTATTTAGTGATATCCTTAAATCCAGCACTATTTTTTAACTTGCAAATAAATGATTTCGCTAAAGAACTTAAAAAAAATTCTCACCGCCTTTCTATTGATACTGACACTGGCATTTGTAGAAATCGCCACTAATTCCCAAATCGCCCTCGCAGATACAGCTACAAATCCCACAACCGCAGCCGAAGTCTTCAGCGCCAACTGTGCAGGTTGTCACATTAACGGCAGCAACATTATCCGGCGCGGCAAAAACTTGAAACAAAAAGTATTAAAAAAATACGGCATGGATTCCATCGCCAACATTTCCAACTTAGTAACCAACGGCAAAGGTATTATGCCCGCTTACAAAGATCGTTTGTCGGAACAACAAATTATCGATGTTTCAGCTTACGTGCTATCCCAAGCTGAAACCGATTGGAAATAAACCAGACTATCTACATTGTAAGACCAGGTTTAGCGCCTAACTTCAGGAAACCAAGCCGAGGTATAATGTAGGGGCAGGTTTAGCGCGTAACTTGGTAATAGATGAATAATCTTTATACAAAGCCTGCCTGCTTCTTGTCTTCTATTGTTTATCCCTTAATAATCTCAATACAAACCTGTCCTTTTTTCTGTTGTTTGCTAAAAAAATGTAAACTATTGGAGGTATTGGAAGTTGAAAAAATATTATTGTTGGCGTAGAACTTTAACTATTATTAGCTTGTGCTTGTATATAATCTTAGCGGTTAACCCGCCTGCTTTCGCCTCGATTTACAAATATCCAGAAACTGCCGAGACAGTAATGTTCCGATCCGTACAAAGCCTGCGTGATACAGATGACAAAGCATGGCAAGTTGTTTTGTACAAACGAGTCAAGTCGGGAGTAGTAAAGTCTTTAAATCTGAGATTAGTAGGATTTCCCGGAACAGAATTGCAGCACCCGGTTCCGCTGAAAGTTGCGGCGGGCAAGCGCGAAATTGGCAATGCTAATGATATTTGGAACGAGTCGGGTTTGCCAATTAATGTCGGAGAATACGATTTCAAATCAATAATTACACAACTGGAAAGTAATCGACCTTTGCTGTTGAATTTTCCCGTAAAAAATCAAAAAGAAACAGAATTGCTGGTTCCTCCTTTTGCTGTCAGAGAATGGCGACTGTTGTTAGACAGAAACTAAATATACCAATTTAAGCGCACTCTACATTTAACATCGATACAATTTCCAATGTCACAAATCGCTATGTTTAAATTATGCCTTAAGGTAGATTTAAGGTAAGGGAAGAATAATAAAGGCGGACCACAACTAAATAGCTCAATTTAATCGCACTGTACATTTAAAATCTCTACAGTTTCCTGGATGTATCCAAAATAACTTTATTTACATACACCTTAAGGTAGATTTAACCTATTTGAAGTGTAATTATGAAACAAACTAAAACCTGAGTTAGTCGGGTGACAAAACTTCAGTGTTTTAATGTAGGTGTATTCAGGGTGAATCTAGTATGACTTTAATCAGTAAAATTGTCCGAAAAGCTTTGGCAACAGGTTGCTTAACGGTTGAGGCCGAAGAACAGTTGCGACAGCAGTTGCAGATGACTAAGTACGGTTTAGAAGATTTTGAGGCTTTTATTAATTTGCAAAAAGAGGTGATGGAGGGTAGGGTGAAACAGCAAGCTTTGGAATTGTTACGATCGCGCAAATGTTCTGTGACGGCTTAAATCCAGTTCGATCGACCTTTTGGATAAAATAAGGTCGATCGACCTTCGTATGTTGATCGGCCTTTCGGGCGCGGACTAGGAGGGCCCACCCCACAAGAAAATTCACTCTTTGTGGAACAGGCCGGAAAGCCTGTTCATAAAAATGATACGCCAAGCCTGGAAAAAGGTTTCTACTGCATTCCTAGCTGTCGCCTTAACGCTTCTGGGACATTAACGGCTGTATCCAAACCTCGAACATTGTCCCAGTTTGTGTCTTCATCCCATTTGATATCTTCAATAGTGCGATCGCCGAGGTGTGCGCCGATGAGGTCTGCGCTGCTGAGGATTACGCCACTGAGTTCTGCGCCAATGAGGTTTACGCGGCTGAGGTATGCGCCGCTGAAGTCTGCGCCGCTGAGGTCTGCGCCGCTGAGGTTTGCGCCGCTGAGGTATGCGTCCCAAAGGTCTGCGCCGCTGAGGTTTGCGCCGCTGAAGTTTGCGTCAAGGAGGTATGCGCCGCTGAGGTCTGCGCTGCGGAGGTCTACGCTGCTGAGGTCTGCGCTGCGGAGGTCTGCGTCGCTGAGTTCTGCGCCCATGAGGTTTGCGCCGCTGAGGTCTGCGTCCCTGAGTTGTGCGCCGCTGAAGTCTGCGCCGCTGAGGTCTGCGTCCCTGAGTTGTGCGCCCATGAGGTTTGCGCGCATGAGGTTTGCGCCGCTGAGGTTTGCGCCACAGAGTTCTGCGCCAATGAGGTCTGCGCCACGGAGGCTTACGCCGCTGAGGCTTACGCCGCTGAGAAATCTCCCAACTGTTTGGAGAAAGCCAAAATCCCCAATACAACAGCTATAACCGATGAGACGCAACAACCGACTTGCATCGTCAAGTTCACCTTCAGCATTAGGTTCCCCACAAGGATAAAACACCATTTTGTCTTTTAATTCATCTCTCTGCTGACCGTAACGGTGCAACTCCAACAGCAAAATCATCACATTCAAACCAGCATAAACATCTATTTGTCGCTGTCCCAAATCTTTGGTTTTCAATTGATCTCGCAGTAGGCGCATCTTCTTCTGAGGCCAATTTTCCGGCGGCGCATCAATAAATTCCCCTTCGCACCACCGCACATAAAAATTTTCCAGACGCTGGAATAGCTCCACAGGGTGAAACAGATTTTCCTCGCCAAGAGCAACCGGAGTTGTTAACAACCCCATCAAATATTCCACAATTTCTTCCGTCAGGGCCCCATAACCCAACAAATCATAAATTTCCCAGTCCATCTGAGAGTCTTGAGTATTAAATCCTCTACCTTTCTTTCCCGGTTCCGTCCACTCTTCCAGACTTTCTTTTAATCGTTCCGCACACAAAAATTCACCAAAACTCTTGTGTACAAACTCCACAGAACCTTCTTTACTGCCTTGCTGAAGATAAAAAACTGCCAAAGCATTTCTTAGAGGATCATCAATCCGTTTTTGTGCGTCCTCAAGAAATTTTTTAGCTGAGTCATGTGCTTTCAATCGTTCCTCAATCATCGCTACAGGAGCGCGTTCCCCTCCAGACTGCACCACGCACAACCCTGCTTCTGTCAAGATGCGCCGCAAATTCTCTGTGTTCAATCCTGTTAAATCGAGATTGAGTGATTTAGAGCGTTGTTTTGTGAGTACCCAATTCACAGTTTTGTTGTAAATCAAAATTTTTGCTTGAGTGCTGTTAGTTCCTTGAAAATCCTCAACTTTCATGATTTTGTCTCGGTGCATCGCCGCTAACAGATAAAGCAAGAGCGGCTCTCGCGACAGTTCTGATTTTACATTCTGTGGACAGCATTTATCTTGCAAAAAATTCTGAAAAGCTGAGGTTTTTTCTGCCCCTAATTGGGCTTCCCACTTGCTCAACCACTGTTGCTGTAGTCCGTCATCCATTATCTGAATTTCGACTCGATCCAAGTTATCTGGCATTTGCCTTTCAATCCCTTGCAAAGCTAAAGTTCTGCCAGTAATCAAAACCCGATGCCCCATTTCTGAATTCTGATCGCAGTCCCGCTGAAATTGTCCTACTTGCTTGAGAAATTGCTCTAAACCGCCGCTGCTTCTCCCCTCCATCAGCAACTCATCAAAACCATCCAAGAAAAACAAATATCGTGTGTTTCGATCCGTCAACCAGCCGTCATCGTTAGGAAAACCCGCAGTAACTGCATATTTTAGCGTCTCTCGAAAATTATTTTGCAATTTAGGAATATATCGCAGTCGAATTAACACGGGCGTCCAAACTGGATGCAAATTTTGCCGCACCCAGTCAGCAAACATCCGACAAAAAACGCTTTTACCGCGTCCAGGTCCAGCTTCGACGAACATCACCTGATTTTGTTTGTTTTCATCCTCAAGCAATTGCTTTGCCCAAGTTTGTAAATCGAAAGCTTCTGCATCATTTATGAGCTTGCCATTTGCATCAATTGGCTTTGCTTTCAGAGGCACGTAGATATCTTTGAATGAAAATTTTTCTTTAAATACCGGTTCTAGCGGTAGAGAGGAAATCTGTTCTTGCAGGTAGTTGTCAATGCTGTGATATTTCTGCTGTTCCTCCCGCCATTCGCTGATAGAAGGCTGTCCAAGATGTTTCATTGCTTCGCCGGAAACTGCCCAAGCTTGGATCAAATAGCGGTGAGTATTAGCAGCAACTCTCTTTGTCAAAATTTGAGCTTCATCGGCATTGAGTCCGGCTTGTTGCAGCCGTTCTGATAGCACTAGGTTAAATTCCGTGGCTAACATCGAATCGCGGAAGCAAATAACAGTGTCTTTGGCTGCTTTATCGCTCAATTCCAAATCCGCCAATTTCTTAAGCAACTGCTTAACTTTATCGGAAACAGGAGTTTGCCCGATGCGATTTAACAAACTTGCGTCTTCTTCAAGAAACTCTTTAAAACTTTCCAGATAAGCCGCCTGACTGACGAGGAAAATGCACTCAGCTAAAGTCGGCTGCTGTTGAGTTTTTTCGATAAAAAACGCCAGCATTTTCGCCGCAATCCCGATAAATGGCAATCCAGTTCCCACAACTTGAGCTAACGGAGAGTTCAAAACCTCTAGCAGCAAGTTGCTATTGTCCAGCCCTTGTTCTTTGAACATTTTTGCCAATTCTGCGGCTGTTTTCCCTGCTTCTCCGATTCCCTCCGCTGCTTCGGCGGAAAACAGTTCTTTGATATCAGTATTTAATAATTTCCCGATGCGATTTGCCATTTTTACCTGCCCTATTTCAGAAGAGAGAATCCGAGAAAATCTACATTTAACTCTGTAAGCATTCCGTAGTTCGTCGCCACAAATCTGTTCTCAAACTAACAAATAGAAAAGATTAACTCTCTTTAACCTTGACAAAACTCCAACAATCCGCAATAATAGTAGATTGTCTGTCTAAATCCGGCTCGGATCAGGTTAAGACATTCCAAAAGCTGGAGAGCAGTCAGCAGTCAAAAGTCCACAACGACCAATGACCAAAGACTCATCAGCTACCTGTACGGCAATTTCAACCACCATCCCATGACTTACGCAATCATTGAAACCGGCGGCAAACAATTTCGGGTAGAACCAGGCCGCTTCTACGACATCGAACTGCTTCACGTCGAAGCTGAATCCAAAGTCACCATAGACAAAGTATTTCTGATCCAGCACGAAGGCGAGGTTCATATCGGCCAGCCTCTACTAGAAAATGCCACTGTAGAAGGAACGGTTCTCCGGCATTTCCGGGGCCGCAAAGTCCTCGTCTACAAGATGCAGCGGAAAAAGAAAACTCGGAAGAAAAAAGGGCACCGTCAAGAAACAACTCGCTTCATGATTGACTCGATTAGCGTCAACGGTACAGTCTTAGCCGCCAGAGACTTAACTGCAGCAGTTGTGGAAACCCCCCAAACCGCCGAAACTGATTCAGAATAAAAAATAGTAAATACAGTTGAGGATATTATGGCCCACAAGAAAGGTACAGGCAGTACACGTAACGGACGCGACTCTAATTCTCAGCGTCTGGGTGTCAAAAAGTACGGCGGTCAAGTTGTCCGAGCAGGCAACATTTTGATCCGTCAGCGCGGCACCAAATTTCACCCTGGTAACAATGTTGGTATCGGCAGAGATGATACTCTGTTTGCCATGATTGACGGTGTGGTGACTTTTGAAAGAAAGGGCAAAACTCGCAAGAAAGTCAGCATTTATCCTGTTGTAGCAGCACCTGTGGCTGAACCTGTGGCTGAAGCTGTCGCAGTTTAGTTTCATGGTTCCTAGGCTATGCCTGGGAACGCATATAAGCAAGGCTCTGCCTCCTGATTTTCTATGTTATTAGAAAGTTACAGGAGGCAGAGCTTTTTGCAATTCGTTTCCCCGGAGAAAGGACTCTGGGTGCTTACCCAGAACCAGAAAAGCAGGAAAAATTCTCGTTTTTACTCCTAAAACTTGGCTAGCCTCCTCCGACAATTGTGACAACTTCTAAGATGTCGCCCTCTTGCATCTGTGTAGTTTCCCAAAATTGTTTGTGCAGAATTTCGCCGTTGTACTCCACAGCCACCAAGCGCGGGTTTAATCCCAATTGTTCTAGTAATTTTGGTAACGGTGTGTCGATCGCACAATTGCGGGTTTCTCCGTTAACTTGCAGCGCAATTTGATTTATCATCAGTAAAATATCGGTTTTCAGGGCGGGTTTTGTAACAAAATTATATTTTATGCACAGATTTCCTGTGCTAAACCCGCCCTACAAATCGCAAATAAACCTAGCTTTTTCCGTGCAAAGCTTTCTGAGCTTTCAGATTCTGCATCCGAATCAACTGCGAGATGAAAAACTGCGTCACTAAAGTAGGCTGTTCTGCTTCCATAATCGCGCGTACTGCGGCAACCCTTTGAGCTCCGGCATTCAATACTTCATCGAGGTTGTTGATATCAATTCCGCCGATCGCAAACCACGGAATCGGCGACTTATCAGCAGCATACCGCACATAATCCAAACCCGCAGCCTGTTTATCAGGTTTAGTAGGAGTGGAGTAAACCGGCCCAACTCCAATGTAGTCGGCTCCCTCTTCAATAGCTCGCTGCATTTCCTCGCCATTTGTAGTCGAACGACCGATGATCCGTCCCGGGCCGAGCAACTTGCGCGCTTCCGCCACAGGCAAATCTTGCTGTCCTAAGTGTACGCCGTCAGCATCCGCTGCGATCGCAAAATCCACGCGATCGTTCACAATCAGCAAAGCATCGTAGCGGTGACAAAGTTCGCAAAGCTTGCGCGCGTTAGCCAGCTTTGCGCCGTCGTCTGAGCTTTTGTCGCGGTACTGCACCAAAGTCAGTCCGCCTTGCAAAGCAGCTTCCACGACTCCCAACAAGTTGTCTCTCGGCGAAGTTACAAGGTATAACTGCGATCGAAGTAACTGCTGGTAGCGCCGGTAAGCCAGCAAATTGCTTTCGAGAGTATAAACCCGATAGCGCATCTGCTTAAAAGCCGCGCCCATATTCCGATCGTAAATTTTGCCATACTCTTCGAGTACCCGCAGAGCTTCTTCCACCCGACAGAAATTCGCCTCCAGTAGCTGCTGGATGCTCGAACGCTGCTCTTCCTGCGGGTGAGTCAACTCCGTACCCGGATCGGCAGGTGTATCCCTAGCACTGCGAAGTTCTGCGACGTGCCAAGCAGCCAATTCTTGACGCAGTTGCTTGCACTCGCCAGCTAAATCCGCGTTGTTGAGACCAAACCTGCACCATTCTTCAATAATTCTCAACCCTTCGCGCGATCGATCTAAATTTGCATCTAAGATCCGGCAGAGGGCTGGCTGTGCCGGTAAAGTTCTGTTTTGTTTGTCGGTCATTCAGAACCACCCTAATTATAATTAATTTTACCAGTCAAACCGCTACATTGTCCCACGCCGTATAGATTCTAGTACAGCGATCGGCTTAATTTTGGCATCAAGCGATTTAATTCAGACAAATTTTTAAGTTTTATTGAATTTGAGAAAAACGAAGCATAATAGATCAAACTTGATGAGAGTGAAATCGTTAAGCTGCATACCACACTTGGGAGGAGAGCCGTGAGGTTAGCAGAACAACACAAAAGATTAAGGGAGAACAACCCAAACAGGCGGGTGAAATCAAAGTTCGATCGCGAAAACCCGACACGAAACACCGGAGGCGAAACTCGGATCACAGATAAGTTGCGTTTTTTTATGCTGATGTACTCACAACCGACCAGGCGCAAAGAAAAGCGATCGCAAAACAAAGGTTTGAGTTCTTGCCTTCTGCTCGTTTTTGCGATGACCGCCCTTTGCAACCATCAACCGTCAGTTATCGCAGCCGGGATACCGGGAGTGCAGCTACTTTCTCAGACCCTGCAGAGCGACATTAACATACTGTACGTCAGCTCGACCGGCGGCAGCGACACGGGGGGCAACGGCAGCGATCGAGCTCCGTTTAAAACCCTTACCTACGCCTTAAGCGTGGCGCCGCCCAAAACAGCGATTTTGCTAGCGCCCGGTACTTACAGCGAGCAAACCGGCGAAAAATTTCCATTAATGCTCAGGCCCAGCGTGACAGTTCAGGGAAATCCCAACACTCGGGGTCAGAATATTGTCATCAAAGGCGGAGGATACTTTATCAGTCCGACTTCGGCGGGTCAAAATATCGCGATTTTAGGCGCAGACGGGGCGGGACTCAGCGGGGTGACGGTGACGAATACCAACGATCGCGGTTACGCTTTGTGGATCGAATCGAGTTCTCCAACGGTTGTCAACAATACTTTTTCTGGCAGCACTCACGACGGCATTTCGGTAGTGGGTACTTCCAGGCCGACGATTGGCGGGAATGTTTTCTCGAAAAATGGAGCTAACGGCATTACGATTTTTGGCAGTTCCCAGCCGGAAGTTCGAGATAATGTGTTTGAAAACACGGGATTTGGGGTGAATGTAGCGCAGAACGCTTCGCCTCTGCTCATCGGTAACAAAATTACTCGCAATAAAGACGGCGTGGTGGTGCAAGCTAATGCTAGACCTGTGCTGCGTAACAATTATATCGAGAGTAACCGGCGGGACGGAATTGTGGCGATATCGAGAGCTCTGCCGGATTTGGGAACTGCAGCCGAACCGGGGGGCAATGTTATTCGCAACAACGGTCAGTACGATGTCAACAATGCAGCCAAAGGTCAAGTAATCCCAGCTTACGGGAATCAATTATTGAGCAGCCGGACGACGGGCTCGGTTGATGTGGCGGGAACTTTTACCCCTGGGCCAATGGGGGGAAGTGCTTTGCAGCTAACGACCGATCGACCTCCCAGCATCGGTGGCCCAGACACTTCTCTCCCGGTTTACACTCCCGGCCGGCTAAGTCCCAGAAGTGAAAGAGCGCCACTTCCCCCGCCTGCGCCCGTTTCAAGGCGACCGGTGCAAAATCGATCGACACCGCCAAGCGCTCAGTTGCAGCAAGAGCTTTCTCCGAGGAATGCCGCTGCTTCAGTGGTAGTCCAAGGGGCGATCGCAATTCCCGTGCCCGATCCGAGTTTTCGATCGGTTTCGGAAATTTCGGTACAGCAACCAATGATTCCTCCCAATTTTGATAGTTCGAGTTCGGTTTCTTCCGAGGGTAGATTGCCGGTTCCGGGCCGCAACATTCCAATCGGAAGGGGCGGCTATGTACCTGCACCTTTAGGAGGGAATTCTTTGCCCGATGCCGCGGATAATTCGCCGTCATTCGATCGAGCCAGAGCTTTGGGTTTCCGGTATCGAGTTGTGGTGGATACCGACAGTTGGCGCGAGCGACAAAAAATGCAATCCCTCGTTCCCGGTGCTTTTCGCTCTTTTTCCAGCGGAAGATCGGTGATGCAAGCCGGTGCTTTTCGGGAACTCGAAAAAGCTGAGGAATTGCTACAAATGCTCAGCACTAACGGTTTGAATGCTCGAATTGAGGAGATTAAATAGTTATTGGAAATTGGGCATTGGGCATTGGGCATTGGGCATTGGGAATATCCTTTCCGGCTAAGCTGTTCGGCATTTAAAGGAGCTTAACCAATAATATCATGTCCGGTCGATCAACCATGATTAAACTTTTGCCTCCGGCCACCAATAGAAATGAGTCAAACCACTGATTAACTGTTTGAGATTTAACAGTTTTCGACACCGCTCAAATAAAACTGCTTCTAATTCATCTAAGTTTTTAAAACAGCGATTGGCTATCGGTTCATTTGTCTGCAGGCCACAGTCTTTCACGGCTGTTGCAGTTCAGGTGAATGTGAAGGCAGACAATATAAATGTATCCCCAAGGGGATTTTCACGCTTTCACTCAAATGCCATCCGGCTCCATCCACTACTAAAACCACTCTTTTTTTCGCTCCGACTTTCCAATGTCGGGCAAAATCTTTTAAAACTCGATCAAAAAGCTGGCTATTGACAAATGGCAGTATCCACGCCTTTGTTTCTCCCGTACTCGGATGTACAAAACCGTATAGCCATAACCATTGAAACCGCCAGTTAACAACAGCAGTAGCATTACTAAACTCATCCACCCATTCTCGTCTTAGAATAGGTTTCAACCCGAGCCGATGTTCGTCCATTGACCATACTTCTACGTCGCTTTCTGGGTTCTCTTTCTTGATTTTCAAGACAAACCGACGCAGATTTTTTCCATTCCTGCAAGTTCTGCGGATATCTGATTCCTGGTGTTCTGGACGAGGAACTCTCAATCGAAACTTCAT
>NZ_JAUBRM010000017.1:0-93184 GCF_036701905.1 Microcoleus sp. MON2_D5 | reverse complement strand
TGTCTACACAGTCTCTTATGCTTATTTTGTTAACTTTGTCAAGTTCATATTATACCAAATTAGATGAGCTTACCCTGATTAGAAGCTATTCAAAATGGGTTATCTGAAATCTTAAAGAATAAAAACAGAAGATTCGCGATTCAACCTTTTCAGTCTAATCAAAAAGTTTCGTCGCTTAATAAACGGGCTCAAGATTTTGTACTAACTTTTAATATATGGAGACAACTATTGGGACAATTTTTTAAGAAGATTAGAGGCTAAATTCCTTTTCAAAAACTCTATTACAGAAATCGAGAAACAAATATGGCACTTGATGAAGTTCCACCTAAAAATCGCAAAGCTATTCTAGTCATCTCACCCCATGAATTAGCCCGACTGGAATACACACCGGGAGGAAGCAACCTTCTTCTGAGTGAGCAAGTCTATCTTTTGGTTCCTTCAGATGTGACTACTAACGATATAGAAAAGAAATTAGATAGTAGTGGGCTTCGAGAGCAAGGAACTTTACTAATTCAAAATCCTTATGACACATCTGATTACGTCATTTTTAATCAAGCATCTTCAACTTTTGCACTAACTAAATATCTTCATTTCACTACTTTGTGTGGATTACTTGGTGCGCGAGAGGTCACGGTAGAACAAATCGAAGTCCAGACTTCAGCGGGTAAGCAAATATTTAAGGGTTCCATAGACAGTCCATATGCTGAGGGAAGCATTGATGCCGTGAACAAAACCTTTGAGGAAATACGTAATAAGATTAAGTTGCAAAGTAAATTTGGCGGTGGCGAACCAAATTTAGAAGAAGCCGAAGCTCATCTACGCCAGTATCACCTACTAAATGATATGTCTATGAAGTCCTTAATAGACCAACGTAGAGGCAAAAATCCAATCCAGAGCCGAGAACTTACTTTGAGCCTTAGTGAAGAGTCTAAAAGAAACCTTCAAGTGGTGGCTGACATAAAAATTCCCGTGTACGCTAATCTGCAAGCACAGGTTGAAAATATCACAAGGGAGATGTATGAGTTCACTTTGATGATCAGAGTAGAGTTTTAGTAGATCTAAACTCACGCGGTAGCTCCACCAGCTAAGAAGTCGCTGCACCGGAACGTATAAAGTTATCTGTGAACTTTTAAGCTTATCTGCGTCCGGTGAGCTTGATCGTTCTCTCGTAAAGGCTGCCTGACTGTGGAGATGATTCGGTCTCGATCGAGAATGTCAAATCAAAGTCCCTAATGCTCTCAGAGTCGATTTTTGAACATTCGTCAATCCCGTTGCCCCTTGAATATTCATACCTTCATACAAGCGCTCGCCCATCAACGTCCGGTTACAGCGAGCAGTTGCGACATCCCACACTTTAATGGTGCGAATTATAGATTAGGTCTTTTGGGCAATTATATAAACATGATTTTCAGGATACTGGTCATATTCGAGATGCCGGCAGGTGCAATGATGCTCAACCAAAATTTGCAGGAAAGTATCTACACCCAAAGTGCTGTAATCAAAGTCTTGACCTTGAAATGCTCCCGAAACCTCGCTGCTTGTATGTCCGCCGCCACAAGTAAACAGGATCACTCCATTGGGTTCAAGCGCATGGCATAGCTTTTGTATCACAGGCGCTTGCCTGTTGATTGGCAGATGAAACGTGCTATCCCACGCTGCAATCAGGCTGTAAAGTTTCGGCGGCAGCCAATCACAAATGTCTTCCCGGTAAAACGTGATTTCTGGATGTAGCTGCTGGGCTAAATCGATCATTTCGCTAGAAATATCAAGTCCTTCAGGCTGAAATCCATGCTTGGATAAACTGTTAATAAAACGTCCGCTGCTTCCACACCCGACATCAAGTGCTGCGTGCTGCTTAGAAGTAAATTTGATCGCGCGTTCTAATTGGGCAATCCCGTAGGTTGAATCTTGATGCTCAGTTTGCCACCATTGGGCAATTCGGTCGTAGCGGGCCGATGTATCATTTGGCTCCATAGAGTGACCTCATAAGTGTCGATCGAGATTTTCAGGACAATTAAAATCTTTCTCCACGGTACACCCAGACTACGCGATCGCCCCTAACGCTTTCAATGTCGCTTTTTGAGCGTTTGTTAATCCCGTTGCGGCTTGAATATTCATTACATCTTGAACACTACCAAATTTTTCAATGTTTCAATTTCTGGCTGTCAGTGGGAAAGTGGCGATTTCTGTTGCAGATTCTGGCAGAGGGGGGCGCAGACAAAGATAAACTAGCGGCCCTAACAGCGGAACTAGAGACACTGCCCAAAAAATGCGATCGTCCGAGAGTCCGCGGCGTGCCATGTCGTCTCCCAGAAGTGAGGGAAATATTACAGCCATCAAGCAACAATCCCAAGTTATTAAATGCACAAAAGGAATTGATTGCCACTGCCTGACATAATCTCCCCAATCTCCATTTAACCAAGCCCAAGCTAACAGCCAGATAGTAGTTAGTAAAAGTACAATCCCTGTCCAGCGGGAGTCTGATATTTTGATCAACATATCTTTGCGGCCGGAAAATTGTGGCTGGGGCTGGCGCAGGAGTAAGTAGGGAATTAAGCCGATGATACCCGCGCCGTTGGAAGCGATGAAAGCAGGCCCAGCGGATATATTTTGGGTTCTCTCATCAATGAATAGGAGGCAAGCGTAAACCATCGGCCACACTCCCATGAGAGCGAATACCGTTACAAGGTAGGGGTTAATTCCTTCTAGCTGGAATTTGAGCATTTTTTCCATAACTGTTAGCGTTCCGGGCCGATCGAGAGGAGCTAGCAGCAAGGTGTAGGCAATAAATGTTGCCCACAGCAACCCCAGAAACATTTTTGTTTTCATCAGATATAACGAGTGGTGGAACCCGACTAAACTAAATTATGGTAAAGTAGCGGCCGAGTTAGCGCCGTCTATCTTAGGTGATAAGCAGTTCGATTGGAACAGCGGCTGCAAACCCCGTTTTAGTTCGGGGATGAAATGCTCTACAGCAGCCGAGCATTACTTTAGGCAGACGCAGGAGCCCCGCCAGGGGAGATACATTTTAAAGCATCGGTTGTTTTCATTACACAACCCTTTATTAGAAAAGGAGTTTCAGCGATGAACTTAATATCTGTAGAGGAACTCAAAGCGCTGGTACAACAATCTGCTGGATTGTGCGTCTCTATTTATATGCCAGTCGCTCAAGGAACAGAAATTCAACAAAATCCGATTCGGTTCAAAAATTTAATCAGAGAGGCTGAAGACAAAATAGTAGAGTACGGATTTGACAAAAAAGAAGCTGCCCAATTGCTAGAGCCAGTCCGAGCAGAAATTGACCAGGAAAACTTTTGGGAAAATCAAAGCAACCTGCTGGCGATTTTTGTCGGTTCGGGATTTTTCCGCTACTATACCTGTCCGGTGAATTTTGATGAATTAGTGGTTGTGAGCGACAATTTTCACGTCAAACCGCTGATGCCTCTGCTGACAGGAGATAATTTATTTTATGTTTTAGCTCTCAGTAAAAAGGAAGTGAGGCTGATTGAGTGTACGGCTTACAGTGCTCGGGAAGTTGAAGTTGAAAACTTGCCGAAAAGCCTTGAGGAGGCTCTGCAATATGACCCGACAGCTAAAGATGGTCAGTTTCGGATTGCTACTTCCAAAGGAGGCACTAATAATTCTTTTCAGCAGCCGGGAAGTTTTCACGGCCAAGGAAGTCCGGATCGAGATGAGCCCCAGCAGGAAATATTGCAGTATTTCCACATAATCGATGGGGCGCTGCACAAATATTTGCACAATAAAAAAGCTCCTTTAGTGTTAGCTGGAGTTGAGTATTTGCTCCCGCTTTACCGAGAGGCCAATACCTACCCGCATTTAGTTGAAGAAGGAATTACAGGCAATCAGAAACTTCTCAAGCCGGAAGAGTTGCGGGCAGAAGCTTTGCCGCTTGTGGAACCTTTGTTTTTGCAGGCTCAGTCGGAGGCGATCGCACAATACCACGATCTGACAGGAAGCGATAAAATTTCTGCTGATTTGAAAGAAGCTGTTTCGGCTGCTTATTTTGGACGGGTCGATCGACTGTTTGTTGCTCTTGGCGTTCAGCAGTGGGGTACTTTTAATCCCGATACGAATTCGGTGCAAATCCACCCAGATGCAGAATTGGGCGACGAAGATTTGTTGAATGCGGCAGCAATTCAAACTATTCTCAACGGCGGAACTGTTTACGCAGTGCCGCCGGAACAAGTGCCGGACGAGGCACCTGTAGCTGCTATTTTTCGCTATTAATTTACCAGGTTTAAACCAATGGAATCTACTTCAAGCACAAATTCCGACAAACAAAACCAAAGTAGCAGCGGCGATACCGAACGCTGGGCATCTTTAATAGGTGGCGGGGCGCTGGTGCTTTTTGGTTTGTCGCAGCGTTCTTTGAGAGGTGCTTTGCTGGCGGTTGCGGGCGGCGGTTTAGCGGCCCGTGGGCTGGGGGTTGTGGAGGGTTTGCAGTCGGCTGCCGATCCGAATCAAAGCATTAAAGTTGAAAAGACGGTGACGATCGACAAACCGGCTGATGAATTGTACCGTTTATGGCGCAATTTTGAAAATTTGCCTCGGTTTATGAAGCATCTCAAACACGTTACGGTAATAGATGAAAAACGTTCTCACTGGATTGCCAGCGCGCCGATGGGCAATAGTGTGGAATGGGATGCAGAGATTGTCCGCGAAGAAGAAAATCGCTTAATTGCTTGGGCGTCTGTTGAAGGATCTGATATTGACAATTCTGGCTTTGTGCGCTTTCAACCGGCATCTGCAGGACGCGGTACAGAGGTAAAAGTTGTGATCGAATACAACCCTCCGGGCGGTGCAATTGGTGCTGGCGCTGCTAAACTATTTGGCGAAGCTCCCGAACAGCAAATTGCCAATGATTTGCGTCGCTTTAAGCAGTTAATGGAAGCTGGGGAAATAGCTACGACGGAAGGTCAATCTTCGGGCCGCAAGTAATAAGTTAGATTCTGTCTCCGGCTCTAACTCACGCCCACAGCACTATTCTCAAGAAGAGGCAAGATGCCTGTTCCACAAAGAGTGAATTTCTTGTGGGGTGGGCATCCTGCCCATAAAAAGTTTATTGAAAATGGTGCAAGATGTCAGATATAACCATCTTTGTTTTTTAGCTGATTAACTGATGTCATCTCAAGTGGTTTTTGGAAATGCGGGCGCTGAAGGCGCAAGTCGCGGCGGGTGGTTTGCAGGTCACTTTATTACTCCTGAAGACGACGCGCGATCGACTTCTGTTTTAGAGGTAAAATGGGGCACTCACCCCGCCGGAGATTGTAGGACTCAGTGGGCGGTAAATGCGGAAGCCACGACGCTTTCTATCCTGGTAAAAGGGCGGTTTCGCCTGCAATTTCCCGAACAAGAAATTTTGCTTTCTCGCGAAGGAGATTATGCTCTCTGGCTGCCGGGAGTGCCTCATTATTGGTCTGCCGAGGAGGATTCGGTGATCGTGACTGTGCGGTGGCCTTCGCTGTCGGGAGATAGTTCGGGAGTTAAGAATTAACTTTCATATCGGGAACTAAAACGCGGCCTTTATAACCCGCGCGCTGGTAGCGATCGATCGCCTCTGATGCGATAACACCCGCTTTCCCGCTCTCAACCAGCGCTACGCAAGCACCGCCAAAACCTCCGCCCGTCAGCCTTGCGCCGAAGACTCCGGGGATTGACTGCAAGATGGCCGCCAGCGCGTCTACTGCCGCCACCGAAACTTCGTAGTCGTCGCGCTGGCTGGCGTGGGAAGCATTCATTAACTCACCAAAACGCTCTGCAGGCAAAGATTTTACCGCTTCGAGCACGCGGTTGTTTTCGGTAACGACGTGGCGCGATCGCCTTTTGAGGGGTTCTGGCAATACTTCGACTGCTTGGGGATCGGCGATATCCCTGAGAGCCTTAACTCCCAATATCCGCGCGGATTCCTCGCACTCGGCGCGGCGCTCGTTGTAGCCGCTTCCTGCTGCTAGTTTGTGGCTTTCGCCGCTGTCAATTATTAAAATTTCTGTGCCTGCGGGAAAAGGTACCGGGCGGCATTCGAGGCTGCGGGTGTCGATAAATAGCATGGTGTTGGTGTCTGCTAAACTCGACGCCATTTGATCCATGATGCCGCAGTTCAAGCCTGCATACTGGATTTCGGCTTGCTGTCCGATTTGAGCTAGCCGCACGTCATCTAGGGGGAGATTCAGCAGCGCGCGCAGTCCTCTGAGGGTTGCTATTTCTAAAGCGGCGCTGCTGGACAAACCGGAGCCGATCGGCACATTGGAGGTAATGTAGAGATTTATTGGCGGTACTTTGTATCCTTCTTTTTCTAAAAGTCTGAGGCAGCCACAGATATAACTGACGAAGTTTTGCGGTATTGTATCGTCGTCTGAATAATTTATGAGTTCGTCATATTCTGCTGAAGAAAAATGGTGTAGAGCGTCGCTGCTGAAGCCGATTTCTACTGTTGTGCACTGGGGAATCGCAGTTGGAAGTACAAATCCATCGTTGTAGTCTGTGTGTTCGCCCAGCAGGTTTACTCTTCCGGGCGCACTGGCTGTGGTGTGGGGTAATGTACCAAATACTCGTTGGAATTGCATTTTTGGGGAATTGGTAATTGGGAACAAATTAATTTATTTTTTATCGTTTATCCTTTTATAGTGCCCATGTTTTTTGCTTAATTCAACCCCTGTTAACAAAAATCAACATGACCGTAGGTTAGGAAAAGATATTGAGCTGTGATAAAATGACAGGCTAAGATTTCTCCAAAAATTCAAAAAATGCGATCGACCAGACCCCGGAAACAGTTTGCTCAACATTGGCTCAAAAGCGAGAAAGCCTTAGATAAGATTGTGAAAGCGGCTTCTTTGGATCGCGATCGCGTCCTGGAAATTGGGCCGGGTACGGGGATTTTGACTCGACGCTTGCTGCCTGCGGCTGAGTCTGTTGTAGCGGTGGAGATCGATCGAGATTTGTGTCTCAAGCTAGCCAAACAACTCGGCAAAACCGACAATTTTTTACTGCTGCAAGGCGACATCTTGGAAATGGACTTAGAGGCTGAACTAACGGCTTTTCCCAAATTCCAAAATCCCAATAAAGTTGTTGCTAACATTCCCTATAATATCACCGGCCCGATTCTGCAAAAACTGCTGGGAACCATATCTGTTCCTGCTGCTAAACCCTTCGATTCGATCGTGCTGTTAGTGCAGAAAGAAGTGGCCCAAAGGCTTTACGCTAAACCGGGTTCGACAGCTTTTGGCGCTTTGTCGGTACGGGTGCAGTATTTAGCAGAATGCGAGTTAATTTGCGATGTGCCGTCTAAAGACTTTTTTCCGCCGCCAAAAGTCGATTCTGCCGTGGTGCGGCTGGTTCCGAGACAGATAGAAACTGCGGCGGTTAATCCGCGCTATTTGGAAAATTTAGTTAAGTTGGGTTTTGGTAGCAAGCGCAAAATGCTGCGAAATAATTTGAAAGGGGCTGTGGATTTAGATAAACTGGTTCAACTGCTAGAAGAGTTACAGGTAAATCCTCAATCTCGCGCAGAAGATTTAAGCGTGGCTCAATGGGTAAGTTTGAGTAATAATATTATGTCCAGTCAGCTAAATCTTAATAATTTTTAGTTAGGTATTCCGTTCTCTAGCTATTGAATAAAGACTCTTAGTGCGGAATACAAACATATTTTTTACCAAGGATCCACAGGAGTAAATATAGTTTTTTAGCTCAAAGTAGGTCGGTGCGAAATGAAGTTTGATACAGCCATAAATTAATTACATTAAGTAATCTTGAGTCGGGAGGAAGTATCCGATCTCTAGTGCCACGGAACCGGGAAGGTTGGGCAGTTAAATTTAGGTTTAGTGTGCATTTTTTAAGGTGTATTTCAGCCTCACGGGAATTTTAATAATAAATTCCGTACCTTTCCCCGGTGCAGAAATACACTGCAATTCGCCTAGATGTCTTACGGTGATAATTTGATAGCCGATCGATAAACCCAACCCTATGCCTTTCCCTACTGGTTTAGTGGTAAAAAAGGGATTAAATAAGTGCTTTATCACCGATTCTGTTATGTCGGGGCCGTTGTTGGTAATTCTGATTTCTACCATTTCACTGTCTAAAAGTTTGGTAGAAATTTTGATGAGGCGGGGATTAGCTTCATCGGCTGCAATCGAATCGCTATGGCTGTCCTCTTCTAAAGCATCAATAGCATTAGCCAGGATATTCATAAACACTTGATTTAGCTGGCCGGGATAGCACTCTATTTTCGGTAAATTGCCATATTCTTTGATAACTTGAATGCTCCACAAACCTTGCTGAGCATTCAATCGGCTTTGCAAAATCATCAGTGTACTGTCAATTCCTTCGTGAATGTCGGCTAATTTCATTTCTGCTTCGTCATGGCGAGCAAAAATTCGCAGCGACTTGACAATACCGAGAATGCGCTCGGCGCCATTTTTCAGAGAAATTAATATTTCTGGCAGGTCAGAAATGATAAAATCTAAATCTACCGACTTGAGTTTTTCTTTAACTTGGGGTAGGGGATTTGGATACTGCTCTTGATAAAGATACAGCACTTCCGGATGTTATGAGGTACAGTAGCAGCAATTAGTAAACCAGTTTTTAAGATGTTTCGGATTAATTAAGTCAAGAGCCACAGCAATTATCGTGTCAACCATTTTAGTGCTGGTTGGTGAAAACTGTCGCAATAAAGATTTGAGTTGCGACCACCATAATTCAATTGGATTAAAATCAGGAGAGTATGGGGACAAACACAAGATAGAAGCACCCACCGCTTCAATCATAGGCTTAATTGAATCAACTTTATGCGCTGGTAAGTTATCCATCACTACTACTGCCCCCGACCACAATTGTGGCACTAAACATTGAGCGATAAACACCTCAAATGCTTGGCTATCCATCGAGTTGTCCATGGTCATTAATGCCACTACTCGCTTGATACTAATTGCACCAATTACTGTGACTTTCTTGCCTCGATAAAAAGGTTTGACCGCATAGGCTCTCGTTCCGAGTTGAGAACGTGCATGAGTTCGGGTTGTACCTAGTAATACTCCAGTCTCATCTAAAAAGACTAGATTCTTTTGGTCGATATGCTTGACTTTTTCCCAATACTCTAACCTTAATTTCATGACTCTTTCAGTGCCAGCTTGGCTACTTCTCACTGTTTTTTTTTACGATTTAATCCCAACTTTTGTAAAGCGTTACACATGGCTGTTCTACCCACCCAATTTCCAGTCTTCTGGGCAAATAACTCACACAATTCTAGTAAGGTGGCATCGGGATGTGATGCCACTATTTCTCTCAAAGAAGCTGTGGAATTGTTCAAATGACTGTATCGAGGTTTCCCCCTGGGTTTCGGCTGTAAATTCCCTTCAATTTTTTGTTGCTTGACCAATTTTTGCACTAAGCTTTTACTGACAGAAAATATCGCTGCTGTTTTTCTGATCGACAGCTTCTGATCTTGATGGGCTGCTACTATTTTTGTTCGCAAATCTACTGAATATGCTTTCATTGGTATATTTTTTTAATCTATTCTTATTGTACCTCATAACACCCGGAAGTGCTGTAGACCAGTTCTAGCAAACTATCGGTATACTGGCGAACGTAAGTAACATTGCCGTAAATAAAGTTAATCGGATTGTTGATTTCATGAGCAACACCAGCGACCAGTTGCCCCAAAGACGACATTTTTTCGCTCTGAATTAGCTGGGATTGAGCCTGCTTCAAGTCAGACAAGGCTTGTTCGAGCTGTTGAGTTTGAGACTTTAACTCTGCGGTGCGTTCTTCAACTCGAATTTCTAATTCTTCTTTAGCTTGTTTTAGGGCAGCTTCTGCTAATTGGCGCTCGACAATTTCAGATCCTAGCAGTCTGTTGGCAAATTCTAAATGTTGAGTTTGAGACTTTAACTCTGCGGTGCGTTCCTCAACTCGAATTTCTAATTCTTCTTTAGCTTTTTGTAGTGCAGCTTCTGCTAATTGGCGCTCGACAACTTCAGCTTCTAGGAGTTGGTTGGCGGATTCTAACTGTGCGGGACTGGGAAGTGCTAGGGCTTGAGGTATTAAGTCTAGCAAAAGTATGGCTGTAGCAAATGAAAAAAGGGCAGTAATTGCTTTCATTGTTCCTGAAAGCCAATAGGTAGGATGCCAAAGCGTCCAGAGTTCAAATATGTGAGTGATCCCACAGGCGACGATAAAGGCTCCAAACAGGGCAAAGATCCAATTAAAGGGCAAATCTTCGCGTTTGGAAATAAAATAAACCAATGTAATCGGGATGGAAAAATACGCCAGTGCAATTATAGAATCTGAGGCAACGTGAAGCCAGACTAACGGGGTATGCCAGAGATAGCAGTGACCGTGAGGAATAAATGACCCGGAACTAAAAAAAGTTTTCCACATTTCCTGCATAATTTTTCCTTTGAGTTGTGAGAAAATGGACGGGGACTGGTGTCAATTAATTTCAACCAGGGGTTTCTTTCACCTGCGGCTTAATCACCTATGCGTTCATATTCTCTGTTAGCTTCAGCCAAAATCAATCTGTATTTGGAAATCATAGGCGATCGCCCCGACGGATATCACGAACTGGCGATGGTACTTCAAAGCATAGATTTAGCCGATCGAATTGACTTGCGCGCGATCGGTACGGACACGATTCGCGTGCGCTGCGATCACCCGCAAGTCCCTCCTGATAAGAATAACCTCGCCTACCGGGCGGCGGATTTGTTGGCGAAGCAATTCCCCGATGCTTTGGCGAAATACGGCGGAGTCGAGATTGTCATTCACAAGCAGATTCCGGTGGCGGCGGGACTCGCCGGCGGTTCTGCAAATGCGGCGGCGGTTTTAGTGGGGATGGATTTGCTGTGGCAATTGGGACTTACTCACTCGGAGTTGCAAGAGTTGGGGGGAACTTTGGGTTCGGATGTGCCTTTTTGCATTGCAGGAGGTACGGCTTTGGCAACTGGTCGCGGGGATAAACTGTCGCCCTTGCCGGATTTGGGAGGCTTTTCTGTGGTGCTGGCGAAGTACCGCAATCTCAGTATTTCTACGGCCTGGGCGTATCAAACTTATCGCCAGCAGTTCAGTAATTCCTATTGTGCAGCGGAAGATTTGGGGTGCCGCCGGGAACGGCTGCATTCGGGCCCGATGGTGGGGGCGATCGCCCAAAAAGATCGATCGAAAATTGGTCAATTGCTGCACAACGATTTAGAAAAAGTTGCTTTGCCCGTGTACCCGCAGGTGTTGCAGTTGCGGCAGGCTTTTGAGTCGGCGGGGGCTTTGGGAACGATGATGTCGGGTTCCGGGCCGACGGTGTTTGCGCTGGCGGAGTCTTCAGAGCAGGCTCAGCAAGTTATGGAACGGGTTAAAAGTGCGATCGCTTCTCCCGATTTGGATTTTTGGGTAGCACAGTTTAGCAATACTGGAATTCAGATTTTTTCGGAGGGAAACGAGACGAAACCGCCGATTTCTAGGGTGTAACTCGAAGAGGGTGCGATCGCCATCGCCCGTTAAACCTGTCTAACAGGCGAGGGTCAAGATGAATCTAACTTTTCGCAGAGTCTATTGAGATCGAAGAACTGATAATATGTCATGCAAGACCGATTTTAGTTTTGGTGAATTAACCAGAAATCTAAAATCTAAAATCTAAAATCTAAAATCGCCATGACTGATTTAACTAATCCAAATTCTACTTCTAAACCTCTGAGTTCGGCTGGAGATGCAACCTCTGCATCTTCCACGCCGCCGACGATTTTGCGGTGCGTGATGGGTTCGCTGATCGCGGGTGGCTTTGCGGCTGCTTTGTACGCCTTAACTTTGTCGATCGTCCAAACTTTTGCAAATTCGCCCATTCATTCTGACAATGTGACTGCGATTAATATTGGCGCGGCTGTGCGAACTTTAGTAATGGGGATTGTGGCTTTGGGTGCGGGTGTTTTTGCTTTTGCATCTTTGGGTTTGATGCTGCTGGCTGTGCAACTTTTAATTCAAAAGTTGCTAAAGAAACCTACAGCTTGAAGTCTACCAATTGCAAGAACTAGGCGACACAAACTTTCATCCGCAAGGCAAAGACTGCATAGTAAGATCGAAGCAATGGAATTATTTACGATCGGACACTCCAATCTGAGTATTGAAGCGTTTGTTTTGCTGCTGCAACAACACGGAATTACGGCGGTTGCGGACGTGCGATCGCATCCTTTTAGCCGCTATTTACCTCATTTTAATAAATCCGAAATTAAAGCTTCTCTGTCAAGTGTCGGCATTCAATATGTTTTTTTAGGCAAAGAGTTGGGCGCGAGACCGGAGGATTTAAGCTGTTACGATTCTAGCGGTAAAGCTTTATACGATCGTATAGCAGCAACTCCTCTATTTTCCCAAGGAATTCAGCGCTTGCTCAAAAACGCAGCCAATTATAAAATCAGTTTAATGTGTGCGGAAAAAGACCCGATTACTTGTCATCGGACTATTTTAGTCTGCCAGAAAGTTAAAAATTTTAATTTACAAATTAATCACATTCTGTCAGATGGCAATTTAGAATCGCACCCGCATTTAGAAGAAAGACTTTTGAGCAAGTTTAACAAAGGCAAAAAAGATAATGAGCCAATTCAGCTAAGCTTGTTTGAAGTAGAGCCTCAACTTAAACAGGAAATAGTTGATTTAGAAACAGCTTATTATCGTCACGGATTGGAAATCGCTTATGTCACAAAAGAAAGCAATTAATTTATTTACCATTGGTTTTACTCAAAAAAGCGCCGAGCAGTTTTTTGATACTTTGATGAAAGCGGGAGTCCGCAGGGTGATAGATACGCGGCTGAATAATGTGTCGCAGTTGGCGGGTTTTGCTAAGCGGAAAGATTTAGAGTATTTTTTGCGAACAATTGGCAATATTGAGTACGTTCACCTTCTGGATTTAGCGCCGACTCCAGATATTTTGGATGATTATAAAAAGAAAAAGGGAGATTGGGATGTTTATGAACAGAAGTTTTTGGAGTTGATGGGCGAGCGACAAATTGAACACCAGGTTTCATCGGATATTTTAGACTGGGGGTGTCTGCTTTGTAGCGAACCAAAACCTCATAATTGTCACCGCCGCTTAGTTGCTGAATATCTCAGCGAGAAGTGGAAGAATGTCACAATTAATCATCTTTGATTTATTGAAAATACTATATCATTGTGGGACGAATCTAAAATCTAAAATCTAAAATCGAATGGCTCAAATAATTTGTCTCGCTAATTCCTGGAAAAACCACGACAGGTGCATCGCCGGAATTAATGAACTTCAAGGTAAGTGGGTGCGTCCTGTTTCCGACTTACCAGATGGTCGAATTCCTAAAGCAATGTGCCTGATAAATAGACTTGGACCCGCGTTGTTAGATGTTCTAGAAATCCCTCTGGCCAAGACGGGACCGGACTTTGGCTTTGCGTGTGAAAATCTTTCTGTTTTACCGGGAGAATGGCGGCAAGTAGGGAAAGTTGCGCCAGCATATTTGCTGAAATATTGCAATAGTCAAGAATATATTTTGCACAACGATTTGCGATATGTTACGGTGGAATATATGCAGTCTTTGCCAATGTGCGAGCGCCTAACTTTGCAATTAGTCAAAGCAGTAAGATTTACGGTAAACGAGCCAATTAAAAGAAAGCAAGGTGGTAATAAATGGAAAGGATCTATTGTCACGCAGCATGGTCAAAGATTGACTGCAACAATTACCGATCCGGTGTTTATTCTAAAGTTAGAATTGGGGTATCGACCGCAAAAAGCTTGTTTGGTAACAGTGAGTTTGAGTATGCCTTGGCGGCCCGATGATTGGAAGGGAGATGACCCTTGTTGGAAGTTGATTGCGGGTGTGGTAGAGTTGCCGGAAGATGTTGTTGATGATGAAATTTAGTTTTGACCAAAATGGGCTATCGATTATTTATTTCTTTTTATTTCCCGCAAAAACTCTGTTCATGCTATAATTCTGCGGGACTGTAGCAGAAAGGGGTGCTTTTTGATGAAAGCAGAATTTTATTTTGACTGTCACAAATATATTTGCAGTTTAGTTCAAGTAGATTTTGTCAAAGAATTAAAAATAAAAAATCATCAAGGTTTTGTTTTGGCTGTTAAGCAGGGAGAAAAGATTGGACTTTTGGGGAAAAGCCGCCATAATGCTAAACAAGTTGATGTATCTAAGCCGCATTTTTATAATGTAATTAAAGCGGCTATGAGCGCTTTGGAATTAGAAACTAAAAATGAGGTGATATTAGAGAGAAATCGAACTATTGCTGATGCCGAAGAAATGATTCAGCAGCAAAACCGAGAAATTCGCGTTCTCAACGAACAGATTAGAATGCTTGTGACTAAGGTTGAGGAATTGTCAAGGGAAAAGCAGCAGTTATCAATGCAGCTAGTAGACAAGGAAATCAGAGAAACTGAAATTAGTCAAGAACTTGATTATTTTTACTCTCAAGATAAATATATAGTAACCCCGGAAATTGAGCATCGGAGTGGAGAAGTTGAAATTAATGAAAAAATCGAAGAATTGTCTGTTCAAGCTTCTGGGTTAGCGGGGCAGTTAATCCCAAATCAACAGAATTCGGAGGAGATTGAGGAAGAGGAAGAAATCAGCGGGGGCGATGTTGAAATTGTTGATTTGGAAATTATAGAACAAGTAGAAGAAAATAGCAAAAAGGTAGAAGTTCAAGGAGGCGGAAGTGAAATTAAGCGGCTGCCTAAAAGAGCTTCCAACAAAAGCATGAGAAAGAAATCTTAATGCTTTAGTTATATAGCAATCCTCGCATCATTTGTGAATTTCTTACTGGCGAACGAGCGGGTTCGGGGAGGGTTGGAGTAGGGTAAAAATTTACGACTCCTGCAAGGATTGCTATATGACTCGTTTAATTGTGGCGATCGCATTTTCGCCAAATTCCTCAACATTTAAGCGAAAAAATCCCTCACAACTCGCCCGTTTTTCCCTCCGCAGCCTCGCCCACAACATAATTTTGACAATTATCCAGGGCGATCGGTAAAATTACAGGTACGATCGAACTATTGTCAGCAGCATTAAATCCTTCAGTCATTAGTCGTTTGCCAACAGTCACATAATTGTTGACAATATTGCACAATAGATAAAATTGTAAATATATAGCACCTGCGTTTTTTTTGATCGCTTATGAATAGCAGATTCCTCGATCGACTCCACCACCCCTCGCGCCCCGTCATCGTCTTCGACGGCGCAATGGGAACCAACCTGCAAGTCCAAAACCTCACCGCAGAAGACTTTGGCGGCAAAGAATACGAAGGCTGCAACGAATATCTCGTCCACACCAAACCCGAAGCCGTCGCCAATGTGCACCGGGGATTCCTCGAAGCAGGGGCCGATGTCATCGAAACAGACACCTTCGGCGCTGCTTCCATCGTGCTCGCCGAGTACGATTTGGCAGACAAAGCATATTATCTCAACAAAACTGCCGCCGAACTCGCCAAGGGTATCGCCGCCGAATTTTCCACACCCGAAAAACCTCGATTTGTCGCAGGTTCGATCGGGCCAGGCACCAAATTGCCCACATTAGGACACATCGATTTCGACACACTCACCGCCGCTTTTACCGAACAAGCAGAAGGACTTTATGACGGCGGCGTTGACTTATTTATTGTTGAAACTTGTCAAGATGTGCTGCAAATTAAATCAGCATTAAATGCCATTGAAGAAGTATTTAAGAAAAAAGGCGCGCGGATTCCGTTAATGGTATCAGTCACAATGGAAGCCACCGGCACAATGTTAGTCGGTTCCGACATCAGCGCCGCCCTAGCCATTTTGCAGCCGTACCCGATCGACATTTTAGGCCTCAACTGCGCCACGGGGCCCGATCGCATGGCCGAACACGTCAAATACCTTTCCGAACATTCGCCCTTCGTCGTTTCCTGCGTTCCCAACGCCGGTTTACCCGAAAACATCGGCGGCCACGCGCACTACAAACTCACGCCAATAGAATTAAAAATGGCCTTGATGCGCTTTGTCGAAGACTTAGGCGTGCAAGTCATCGGCGGCTGCTGCGGAACCCGCTACGATCACATCCGCGAACTATCAGAAATTGGCAAAACTCTTAAGCCCAAAATCCGCGAAATTACTTGGGAACCTTCCGCCGCTTCAATTTATAGCGCCCAACCCTACGAACAAGAAAATTCCTTCTTAATTGTCGGCGAAAGACTCAACGCCAGCGGTTCCAAAAAATGCCGCGATTTGCTAAACGCCGAAGACTGGGATGGTTTAGTAGCAATGGCGAGGGAACAAGTGCGAGAAGGCGCGCACATTCTCGATGTCAACGTTGATTATGTCGGCCGCGATGGCGTGCGAGACATGAAAGAATTAGTTTCCCGCGTGGTGACTAATGCAACTCTCCCTTTAATGCTGGATTCCACCGAATGGGAAAAGATGGAAGCAGGCTTAAAAGTGGCCGGCGGCAAATGTTTGCTTAATTCCACTAACTATGAAGACGGAGAACCGCGTTTTTATCAAGTTTTGGAGTTGGCGAAAAAATACGGCGCGGGCATAGTTATCGGTACAATTGACGAAGACGGGATGGCGAGAACCGCTGACCAAAAATTTGCGATCGCCCAACGCGCCTATAACGCAGCCGTCGCCTACGGAATCCCCCCCCAGGAAATCTTTTTTGATACCCTAGCATTGCCCATTTCCACCGGGATTGAAGAAGACAGAAAAAACGGCAAAGCTACCATCGAATCCATCCGCCGCATTCGCCAAGAATTGCCCGGTTGTCACGTCATCTTAGGAGTTTCTAACATTTCCTTCGGCTTGAATCCGGCGGCGCGGCAAGTCTTGAATTCGATGTTTTTGCACGAAGCGATGCAGGCCGGGATGGACTCGGCAATTGTCAGCGCCAATAAGATTTTGCCCCTGGCCAAAATCGACCCCAAACACCAAGAAATCTGCCGTAAACTCATTTACGACGAACGGGAGTTTGACGGCGATATTTGCGTTTACGACCCCTTGGGCGACCTGACAACGGTGTTTGCGGGCAAAACTACTAAGCGCGATCGTACAGAAGACGCAAGCCGTCCGGTAGAAGAACGCCTCAAGCAGCACATCATCGACGGCGAACGGATTGGGCTCGATATCCAACTCGCCAAAGCATTAGAAACCTATCCGCCTCTCCACATTATCAATACTTTCCTGTTAGACGGCATGAAAGTAGTCGGAGAATTGTTCGGTTCGGGACAAATGCAACTGCCATTTGTATTGCAGTCAGCAGAAACCATGAAAGCGGCAGTTGCCTATTTAGAACCGCACATGGAAAAGTCCGAATCTGGGGACAATGCCAAAGGCACATTCATCATCGCTACTGTCAAAGGCGACGTTCACGATATCGGCAAAAACTTGGTTGATATTATCTTATCAAACAACGGCTACCGAGTGATCAACTTGGGAATTAAACAGTCGGTTGACAATATCATCGAAGCTTACGAAAAGCACAAAGCCGACTGTATAGCGATGAGTGGCTTGCTGGTAAAATCCACCGCATTCATGAAAGAAAATCTGGAAGTGTTCAACCAGAAAGGAATCACCGTTCCGGTAATTTTGGGCGGCGCGGCTTTGACTCCCAAGTTTGTGCATGAAGACTGCCAAAATACTTACAAAGGTAAAGTTATTTACGGCAAAGATGCGTTTTCTGACTTGCACTTTATGGACAAACTCATGCCAGCAAAATCTGCTGGGAATTGGGAAGACTTGCAAGGATTTTTAGATGAAACAGAGGATGATAATGAGGCGGTTAAAGAAGCTAAAGCGGCGCCAGAAACTTCTGTAGAAGATGCCAAGAAAGCAGACACTCCTGTGGTGATAGATACCAGGCGATCCGAAGCAGTTGCAGCAGATATCGATCGCCCGACTCCTCCTTTCTGGGGAACGAAACTGTTGCAGGGAGAAGACATCCCCTTTGAGGAGATTTTCTGGCACCTAGATTTGCAAGCCTTAGTTGCCGGTCAGTGGCAGTTCCGCAAGCCAAAAGACCAATCGCGGGAAGAATACGATGCTTTCTTAGCTGAGACAGTTTATCCGAAATTGGAGGAATGGAAACACAAAATTATCACCGAAAAGTTACTGCATCCGCAAGCAATTTACGGGTATTTTCCCTGTCAAGCTGAAGGCAATTCTTTGCATTTGTACGATCCAGAAATCATGGCTGGCGGGCAAGATTTATCGACACCCGCTGCAACATTCACATTTCCCCGGCAAAAATCGGCGCGCCGGCTGTGCATTGCCGACTTTTTCGCGCCCAAAGAATCCGGTAAAATCGATGTATTTCCGATGCAAGTAGCGACAGTGGGAGAAATTGCTACAGAGTACGCGCAAAAGCTATTTGCTAACCATCAATATACCGACTATCTCTACTTTCACGGATTAGCGGTGCAGACAGCGGAAGCAATCGCAGAATGGACTCACGCGCGAATTCGCCGGGAATTGGGCTTTGGTAGCGAAGAACCGGACAACATTCGCGATATGCTGGCACAAAGATATCGCGGTTCGCGGTACAGTTTCGGCTATCCTGCTTGTCCGAATATGGCGGATCAGTACAAGCAACTGGAATTGTTAAAGTGCGATCGTATCAACCTCTACATGGATGAAAGCGAACAACTTTATCCCGAACAATCAACAACCGCAATTATCACCTATCACCCAGTGGCCAAATACTTCACCGCTTAATTTCTAGGGTGCGCCGCGCGCACATTCCTCGGTGAATTATACTCGTTACCAGGCTCTTCCTGGTAACGCAGCTCCGGAGGCTCTGGCTCCACTTACAGCAGTAAAGCTTGTAATATCGTTCCCAAAACGGTCCGGAGTATTGGCCCAGAAGGTAATGTCATTGCTGACCGAAAATTTGGGTGCAAGCCCCGTCCTTTTAGGACGGCTTTAATTAGAGTTCTTGAAAAAGCGTTTCAACGTTTGCTCATGGTTGTGGTATAATCAGCTAGGAGGATAGAGCAAATGTTTCATTTAGTCTACGAATTCAAACTCAAACCAACGGCAGGACAAATAGCAATCTTTGAAGATTGGCTAGAACAATGCCGTCGCGTATACAACTACGCATTGGCAGAGCGTAAACATTGGTTTGAGTCTCGTAGTTGTCGAATTAACGCTTGCTCTATCCGGTCTGAATTTATCATTGGGGCCGAAACGAAGCGACCAACTTATGCGAGCCAATGCAAAAGCTTAACTACAGCTAGAGCAAATATACCTGCTTTGGCTGCCGTCGGCGTACACGTCCTACAGCAAACACTGAAAAGGCTTGAAAAAGCGTTTGTGAGTATGTGGGAACAAAAACACGGTTTCCCCCGCTTTAAGAAAGCAGGAACAATGCGATCGTTTGTGTTCCCACAATTGGGGGTTAATCCCGTCCAAAATCAAGCGGTGAAGCTCCCTAAAATTGGTTGGGTTAAGTTCCATCAATCACGGACTATCCCTGATGGTGCAACGATTAAGCAAGCAAGGATAGTCCGTAGGGTTAGCGGTTGGTACGTGATGTTAACCCTACAATGGGACGTTTCAGTACCCAATCTAATGCCCCACGGTGAAGGTATCGGAATTGATGTGGGACTGACTAATTTTCTAGCAACTTCTAACGGTCTTTTAGTCAAGCGCCAAAGATTTTTTAAAGACGCAGAACGCAAGCTTAAATTGCTGCAACAACGTGTCTGTCGGAAAAAACTAGGTTCTAACAATTGGCGTAAAGCTCAAAAGAAAGTCGCAAAACTGCATGAATACGTTGCTAACAGTCGGAAAGATTGGCATCGTAAATTATCTCATCAAATCTGCCAAAATGTGGGAATGATTTTCGTTGAGGATCTGAATTTGATTGGGCTGTCTAGGGCGATGCTAGGGAAACACTGCTTAGACGCAAGCTGGGGTCAGTTCTTCACCATCCTAGAGCAAACTTCTTGGAAATATGGCGTGTACTTTCAAAAGGTAAGCGCTCATAAGACGAGTCAAGTTTGCCCCAATTGTCTAGCAGAAACAGGAAAAAAACAGCTTGATGAACGTACTCATTCATGCTCGAACTGTGGCTATACAACGGACAGAGATGTTGCAGCCGCTCAAGTAGTTCTAATTAGAGGACTTGCAGCCGTAGGGCATACGGTCAAGATGCTTGCCGAGGGTAAATTCATTGGAATCCCTGCGAATCAAGAATCCCCTCGCCTTTAGGCAGGGGTATGTCAAAATGCGTAACGCCTAAATCTGACACTTGCGTTTAACCAAAGCGTCCACTAATGTACTCTTCGGCTTCTTTGGTTTGGGGAGAACCGAAAATTTGTTCAGTGGGACCAAACTCCACCAATTTGCCGCGTCGTTTGCCTTGCTCGTCCGTTTCTGTATTGAAAAATGCCGTCGCATCTGCGATTCTTGACGCTTGTTGCATATTGTGAGTCACTGTAATAATTGTGTATCGTTCCTTCAGTTCTAAGCACAGTTCTTCAACTTGTCGCGTAGAAATGGGGTCGAGAGCAGAGCAAGGTTCATCCATCAATAAAACATCGGGCTTCATTGCGATCGCCCGGGCAATACAAAGCCGTTGTTGTTGTCCCCCCGATAACGCCGTTCCTTTATCTTTCAGCTTATCCTTAACCTCATTCCAGAGAGCTGCTTGTCTGAGGGAAGATTCCACTAATTCATCCAGATTTCCTTGATATCCGTTGGTTCTGGGGGCATAGGCAATATTTTCATAAATGCTCTTGGGAAACGGATTCGGTCTTTGAAACACCATTCCCACCTGTCGCCGCAATTTGACGGGATTCACTTGCGCATCGTAAATATTACGGCTGCGGTAAATGAGTTTCCCTTCCACCTTGGCAGCAGGGATTAAATCATTCATGCGATTGAAGCAACGCAATAAGGTACTTTTGCCACAGCCTGAAGGGCCGATAAAGGCCACAATTTTTTGACGGGGAATTTTGATATAGACATCGACAAGGGCTAAAAAGCCACTGTAATAAACCTTTATGCCTTCTGCATCAAACACGCTATCATCCGTGTTGAGGTGGGCCTTACTGTTAGTCATCTGAAATGGTCTCCTTAATCTTGACAACTCAAGTTAATTAATGGCTGGAATAGCGTTGGCGCAGATAGATAGCGACGGCATTAAGCGCCAAAATCAAGATAATCAGCACAATAATCGTCGCTGCGGCTGCACTGGCAAACCCCGGTTCAGGACGAGTGATATAGCTGAAAATTTGAATGGGTAACGCCATAAATCGTTGGAATAAACCCGGATTAAACGTGAGGAAACTGACAGCACCCACGACCACCAAAGAAGCAGCATCCCCCATGGCGCGGGAGACAGAAATAATCACCCCCGTAAGAATTCCCGGAATGGCATAGGGTAAGACATGGTGTTGAATGGTTTGCCATTTGGTAGTTCCCAGCCCATAGGAAGCATTTCTCAGGGAATCGGGAACGGCGCGGATGGCCTCCCTCGCGGTGACGATAATCACAGGTAAAGACAATAGGGCAAGGGTTAATGCCCCCGAAATCAAGGTAGGTCCAAACCCTAGTAAATAGTTAAAGACCCCTAAACCCAGTAAGCCATAGACAATAGAAGGAATCCCCGCTAAATTCCCGATATTTATCTCAATCAGGGCAGTCCACCACTTTTTAGGGGCATATTCCTCTAGGTACAAAGCAGCCCCTACCCCAATGGGAACCGCAACCAGAAGGACGATTAGTCCCAGAAAGAAACTCCCAATAATGGCTGGGCGGATACCTCCGCGTTCGGCAAAACGGGAAGGCGTTTCCGTGAGAAACCCCGGTGTTAGCAATCTGCCAAGTCCATCATGAAGGATATTAAGAACCAGTAAGGCGAGGACAAATAAACCGATGAGTAACCCAATTAAGAAGAGATACTCAAAGACTTTACCGATCGCTTCTCGGCGTTCTAGGTTATCGGTAAATTCGGCAGTGTTGACGGAATTGTTTGTTGGAGTTGATTTAACCATAGCAATCAGTCGTATTTTTCCTTAAAGCGACTAGAAATCCAGAAGCTGGCCATATTGAGAGCCAATGTGATCGCGAACAGAACTGCTCCCACCGCATACAAAGTCTTAAAACTGAGGCTACCCCTGGGACTATCTCCCCCCGAAATCTCCGCCATAAAAGCGGTGAGGGTGGCGACGGATTCCATGAAATTGACGGTGATGCGAGGCTGCGATCCAGCCGCAATCAGAACGGTCATGGTTTCTCCCACTGCGCGGGAAATGCCTAAAATAATCGAAGCCATAATCCCAGACAAGGCTGACGGAAGAACCACTTTAAAAATGGTTTCTAGTTTGGTAATGCCCAAGGCATAGGAACCTTCCCGCAGAGAACGGGGAACCGATTGAATGGCATCTAAGCTGATGGAACCGACGGTGGGGGTGATCATAATGCCCATCATTAACCCAGCGCTGAGGGCATTAAAAATCTCTAAGGGGAAAAGATGCCGCAGAACCGGAGTGACAAAAAGCAAAGCAAAGTAACCATAAACTACTGTGGGAATTCCCCCCAATAACTCCACAGCAGGGCGTAACACGGCTGCCACTTTCGGTTGGGCATATTCACTCAGGTAAATGGCTGAAGACAAACCCAAAGGAACCGCCACAGCCATAGCGATCGCAGAGGTTAAAAACGTTCCGTTCAGCAGCGGCCAGATGCCAAAATGGGCCTCGGCAAACAGGGGAGTCCATCGGGTATCCAGAAAAAACTGGGCTAAAGAAACTTCTTGGAAAAAACCCAAAGTCTCTTGGAAAATGATCCAGACAATACCAAAGGTTGTGGCAACGGATACGAAGGCACAGGCAAATAAAACCGCACCAATAATTTTTTCTGGGACATCTTCCGAAGACTTCTTAAGCAAGGAGTCATCCGCAGCGAAAAGGGAGTCATCAAAGGAACTAGGAGTTAGGGTCATGGGCTTGAGATTTCCTCCTTAAATAAAGTTAGTAATGGGTTCGCCGGGTTTGGCTTTTTTGAATTTCGTTCCCGTTTCACGCCGCTCAAATTTTTGCTTAGTTTTCACATAAGCTTCATCAGGTAACGCCACATAGCCCACACCATCTACCCATTTCCAAGAATTTTCTAGATAGAATTTCACGAATCTTTCTAGGGAAGGATTGGTTGTCAGGGCGTTTTTATTGACGTAGATAAAGAGGGGGCGAGAGAGGGGGCTATAGATATTTCTCAGAACGTTATCAAGGGGAACTGGTTTAACACATTTTCCATCCGCATTTTCAATCGCCACCCCGTTCAATTTATCTTGGTTTTGGAGCAAGAAGGCAATTCCCAGATAGGCCACTCCCGATTTATTGCCAACCACCCCTTGAACGAGGGTATTTTGGTTGCGACTGGGGGTAAAGTCGGTACGACTATTTTTCCTTTTACCCGTTACGGCTTGGGTGAAATAATCAAAGGTTCCTGTATCGGAAGGAGGGGCAAACAGCAACAGTTTTTCGTCAGGAAAGTCGGGATTGATTTGCTTCCAACTGGTAATCTTGCCTTCGGATTTGGCATTCCACATCATGTCTAATTCTTTAATCGTTAGACATTTGGCAAAGTTATTTTCCTTATTAACAACTACCGCAAGACCATCAAGAGCCGTAGGCAGTTCAATAAATTCGATTCCTTTGTCGGCACATTTTTTGATTTCTTCCTCTCTAATGGTGCGAGAAGCCCCCGCAATATCAAGGTTTCCGGCGCAAAACTTGCTAAACCCCCCGCCTGTGCCACTGGCAGCCACGCTTACTTGGGCATTGGGATAAAGTTTTTGGTATTCTTCGGCGACGGCGAGGGAAACGCTAAAGCCCACAGCACCACCATCAATACTGATTTGCTGTTCCTTATCTCCTGAATTGCCACAACTCGTCATCAGGTTGCCCATGACGATGAGAGGGATTAGGTAAAACCAACGATAAAATTTCATAGCATTTGAGTGTAAGTTTGGAAAAATGAAAGTGAATTAGGCGTTTAGGTTCAGAACTTTCCCTTAATTTGGTCAAAGATGGCACCGTTTGCAAAAAACTTCTCTTTGATCGAAGGCCACCCTCCTAAATCTTGAGCATTGAACAAAGTTTTAATTGGGGGAAATTGCACCTGTCCGCCTTGAGCGATAAAGGGATTGACCGAACGGTAGCCTAATTTGGCGAATTCTTGCTGAGCTTCGTCTGAATAGAGAAAATCTACAAAGGCTGCTGCCACTTCTCTCGTTCCATGCTTATCAACGTTTTTATCAACTATTGCCACGGGATTATCGATAGAGATATTGAGGGGAGGAACAAAGTAACTGGTTTTTGGTCCGTTCGTTCCAGCTAAAATCACTTCATTTTCATAGGTGATTAAGGCATCTCCCTGACCTTGTTGGAAGAATAAGTCGCTGGCTTCGCGGGCATCTTTGGTTAGGGTGGGAATCTTTTTATAGACTTTGCCCACAAAATCAAGGGCTTGTTGAGGTTCGCCTCCTTCTTGGGTTACTGACCCCCACAGACCTAAAAATTCCCAAACGCCAATACCCGATGTTTGAGGATTTGCTGCAATCACGTTTACATCTTCGTTGGCTAAATCTGCCCAAGTTTGAATATTTTTGGGGTTGCCTTCTCGGGTGACAATTGCCGCCACAGAATGACTAACTACCCCCCGTCTAGGAACTCTGTCCTCCCAGCCAAAATTAATCAAACCAGCTTCTTCGATGCGAACCACATCCAATGGGAGGGCAAGATGCACCACATCGGCTTCTTGTTTGCCGGCAATGATCTCGTCGGTTTGCGCTAAAGACCCGCCATAACTGCGTTCAAAAATGACGTTTTGGTTGTGCTCTTTCTTCCACTTTTCAATAAATTTAGGGACGATTTGGTCATGGGCCGCTTTCGTCACTGAGAAGGAAACTAGGTTGAGCTTGACCTCGCTTTGATTGGCCCCACTCGCTGCAGAGCAAGCAGCAATTGACGCAGTTAGAATTACACCTAGTAAAAACAAGACGATGTACGCTTGGACTGAGCGTCCTAGATGCTGGGCTTTTTTGAGAAATTGCCCTGAGAATCGCACCAATTGGGAACTGGCTGCGATCGCAAATTTTAGAGACTGAACGATCGAAGTCACTGAATTTTGCCAAACTTGTTGTTGATTCACCGATACTTTTTCTGTAACTACGGTATTTCTATCAAGTTTGCGTAGTTACTCTTAGGAGTATAAAGTCATCAAATTAGAGTTTTCAGTTTTCTTAATATTTTTTTAATAAATCGTTTTAACCTAGCGCTACCATGACAAAGAGTCCAAACTCCCACCCGCCCGCCGTGCTCGCTAAACAGTTAGAACAGACTAACTTTAAAAACTTGGAGGCAGAGCCTCAAGAAATGGGTTCCCCGGTAGAACTTGGGAACGAGAAACCAACAAAAAAGCACCTTAAAAAAAGTGCTTTCATGAATATAGAACTTTCCGTGTCTGACGAAACTTTTACGAGTAATTCCGAGGAGTGCGCGCACCGGCAGATGCTCCTACCATCGAAGCAACTAAACCCAATAGCGAGCCGAACAAGAACGACCAACCAGCTTTTGCAGCATTACCAGCAAGATTGCGAGCATCCTGAGCAGATACGTTAGGTGCTCGGTTCGGCAAATCTACCCCGCCCTGCTGCGCTTGATTAATTGCTTCTCCCGCATTCGCAGCTATTACGCCAAAAGTACCGGCCACGCCATTTGCTAACAGCCAAGAGCCAATTGTTAAGGTAGTTGCCCACAAAATTGCTCCGTTTAAAAGTGCTGTGTTGCGGTTCATCGGGCCGCAAGCGCGAGCAGTTACCCAACCGCCAACCGCCAAGCTAATTAACAAACTAATAATTGACCAAATTCCGACGCCGGTACCCACGTCCCCTGAAATACTGCGCGGAGCTCCTGAACTAGCAATGTTGCTCAACCCGATCGCAGCGCCCAATGCACTTAACACCAGTTGTGTGCCGATCGCAATTACCAAACCCGAAAAAATCGGGCCCCAACGTACTCGATCGTGGTATTCCATCATTGAATTCACAACTACGGGTTCGGTACCAACGTTATCTACAGGTCTATTTACGTATGACATAGGTTTTTCTTTCCTCTGAGAGTTGCTTTAATTTTTAACCATCTTTCAACTAAGCATTAATTATGGCTGAGATTGATAGAAAGTATATCTGCCTGGGGAAAGAACCAGTCTCTATGTCTGAAGAAATAAACGAAAAAGTCATCACCCACCAGCCCGCCGCTATTAGCGAATCATTGATGATTTATGACTGATGAGTGATGAATATTTTATCCCGTTAGAAAAGTTTCCGGACGTATACAGGAAATGCGGACGTATACAGGAAAGACAGCTTAACGCAATTTTACAGCCGTTCCAACGGCAGTAATCAGCAGCAAAGCCCCGTTCGAGTCTACATTAATCGTGCCTGTGTCCACTTCCACGCCGATTACGGCATTGGCGCCCAGGCGCTGGGCCCGTTTTTCCAGTTCCGCGAGGGCATCTCGCTGTCCTTTGAGAAAAACTTCCTCGTAACTGCCGGTGCGCCCGCCGATGATGTCGCGAATGCCCGCGAAGAAATCTCGCAGGGCGTTGGTGCCGTAAACCACCTCAGCAGTTACAATTCCCAGGTAAGATTGAATTTCTGCTCCTTGGATGATATCAGTTGTTGTTACAATCATCAGTTGGCCTCAGTCGCGAAAATTTTGAGTGGGTCTTGTTCTGTAGATTTACTACATCTCGCCGCTCAAACATTCCTGGTAAACCATAAGTTGTCAGCTTGCTAAGCTGACAGCAACTCGCTCTTTCATTCCACACACTCTTTGAAACAAATGGCCGTGCACAAACAAAGTCTCTTGATATTCAGTACGCTGTTAGTAGCAGGATTCGCTGTCGCTGCGCCGCAGATAGCGCTCTCAGCAGAAACGTCAGTTGAAGTCAACCCTGAAAATAATTCAAATTTAGATGCTCTGCTGCGACAAGGGCGCGAGTTGGTAGATTTAGGAGACTACAGTAAGGCGATCGCCATTTATCAGGAAGCGGCACGTTTAGATACGGAAAACCCCCGCATTTTTTCTGGTATTGGCTATTTAGAAGCGCGTCAAGGCAACTATCAAGCCTCAGTGGAATTTTACCAACAAGCGATCGGTCTGGAACCCAACAATGCTGACTTCCAATACGCCTTAGGATATGCTATGGCGAATTTGCAAAACTATCCCGCAGCAGCCACAGCTTACCGCCGCGCCGCTGCGCTCGATCGCAAAAATGTCAATGCCCGGATCGGTTTGGGAGTGGTACTCTTTCAGCAAAAAGATTACAGCGGTGCTTTTAAAGCATACCAAGAGGCGATCGCCCTCGATCCGAAAAATTGGCAAGCTTATTCTTCAATGGGTTTAGTATTGATCCAGCAGGGAAATTTTGCCAGTGCTGTCACCGTGCTCCAACAAGCAGCCGAACTCGCTCCCAAACAAGCCGGTGTCCAGTTAAAATTAGGCACTGCTTTGCTGCGTGCCGGCTATACTTCCGAAGGGCTAGCAGCTTTTGAAGAAGCTGCCAAATTGGAGCCCCGGAATCCAGAAGTGCAGTTAGAAATTGGCGAACTTCTCAAGGCTCAAAACGACTTAGACGGAGCGCTGGTAGCTTATCAGCGGGCTATTGCGGTGCGACCCAATTTAGTGGACGCACACGCAGGAATCGGGAAAATTCAACTGGAAAAACAAGATTTTTTAGCAGCGATTGCCACTTTTGGGCGAGTGATTAAGCTCGATCCAAACAGGGCAGAAGCTTATTACAATATGGGTACGGCACTCAAAGCGCGCGATCGCAAATCCGAAGCAATTGAAGCTTTTCAACAAGCCCTCGACACTTACCGCCAGCAAGGCAACAATGATGGTGTACAAAAAGCTGAGGCGGCGCTCCAGCAACTAAAGTAATATTTCTCAATGGACTAATTGGTAATGGGCTAGCAGTTTTGAGTGTGGAGTAAGTAATTTTCCTAGGGCTTAACTCCTTCCACTCGCCGCGTCGCGAGGAAAAAAGCCATCTCAAAACTGTTTCTATTCCCTATTCCCTATTCCCCCTTTCCTCTTCCTTCTTCCTTCTTCCTTCGTTTGCTTAAGTTTTTAATTGAATGCAGATAAATGTGGCTAAATAGTGTACAATATTGGCGCGATTTGAGAAGGGCGATCGCGCGGGTAAATTCAAGAGGAAATAAGGCCGATCGCACAGTAGCATTTGGTAAAAACTCCATCTTTTGTAAGATGTTAAAACGGGTTCCTGAAAATGAATCTATTTCTATTGGTAGAGACAGCAAACTTGTTAACATTTGTAAAATAAGCAAAATCTCCCATCCCCAGAGCTTTATCTATGCAAACGTATGATGTGATTATCATCGGAGCAGGTCACAACGGACTGGTCTGTGCCTCTTATCTCCTCAAAGCGGGATATACCGTCCTGTTGTTAGAAAAACGTTCGGTTCCCGGCGGCGCGGCAACTACCGAAGCTGCGATTCCCGAATTGCCGGATTTTAAATTCAATATGTGCGCGATCGACCATGAATTTATCCATTTAGGGCCAGTTGTAGAAGAATTAGAACTGGAAAAACACGGTTTAGAATATCTTTTCTGCGATCCAGTTGCCTTTTGTCCGCATCCCGACGGCAAATATTTCTTAGCGCACAAATCTGTAGAAAAAACTTGTGCTGAAATTGCCCGCTACAACGAGCGGGATGCTAAAAAATATGCCGAATATACAGACTTTTGGCAGCGGGCTTTAGGTGCAATGGTTCCGATGTTTAATGCGCCACCAAAATCCATCATAGATATTCTGGGCAACTACGATATTGCAAAGATCAAAGATTTATTGTCAGTCATCGGTTCCCCCGACAAAACGCTGGACTTTATTCGCACGATGCTCACCAGCGCTGAAGACATTGTAAACGAGTGGTTTGACGAGGAATTTATCAAAGCACCCCTCGCAAGATTCGCCTCAGAACTCGGCGCCCCTCCTTCGCAAAAAACCTTGGCTGTAGGCGCAATTATGCTGGCAATGAGGCACAATCCCGGCATGGCAAGACCGCGCGGAGGGACGGGTGCATTAGTGCAAGCGCTGCTTAATGTAGTGAAAAAATACTCGGGTGTGGTACTTACCGACCAGCACGTAGACAAAATATTAGTTGATGATGGTCGCGCTGTGGGAGTTCGAGTTGCCGGGGGCACGGAATACCGCGCTACAAAAGGTGTCATTTCTAATATTGATGCTAAGCGGTTGTTTCTGCACTTAATGGACTCCAGCGATGTTGACAGTGCTGACCCGGATTTGCGGGAAAGATTGGAGCGCAAAATTGTTAACAACAACGAGACTATTCTCAAAATAGACTTAGCTCTCAATGAAGCGCCTAGATTCGAGCGCTGGAATCATCGGGACGAATATTTAATTGGGTCGGTTTTAATTGCAGACTCGGTGAGACACGTTGAACTTTCTCACAGCGACCCTTCCATCGGCAGAATCCCCGACTCTGACCCATCGATGTATGTGGTGTTTCCGACGGTACTAGACCCCTCAATGGCTCCCCCCGGACATCATACGGCTTGGATTGAATTTTTTGCTCCTTACATGATCGAAAATGCTGAAGGAACCGGCCAGCACGGTACGGGTTGGACGGATGAGCTGAAAAACAAAGTTGCCGATCGCTGCATTGATAAATTAGCAGAATATGCACCCAATATCAAAAATGCAATTATCGGCCGCCACGTGGAAAGTCCGGCGGAATTGGGAGAGCGTTTGGGGGCTTTGAAGGGAAATTATTATCACGTTGATATGACGCTAGATCAGATGATATTTTTCCGTCCTTTACCGGAGTTGGCGAATTACAAAACGCCGATCGACGGTTTGTTCCTCACGGGGGCGGGAACGCATCCGGGCGGCTCGATTTCGGGGATGCCGGGACGCAATACGGCTCGCGTTTTCCTACACTCGCAGCAGCCGATCGCGCAGACTTTCGCAGATGCGGCTAATACTCTGAAAGCGAAGGGTAAGTCGGTATTTCGGAGTAATGAGAAGTAAGATTTTTTAAACCGCAGATGAACGCAGATAAACGCAGATGAATGGGAGCGTTATCTGCGTTTGTTTGTATTGATTTATCAGTGGGCGAGTGCGAGAATTTTTTCTGGTTGATGTCCTGTGAAGGGAAAACGATTTGCGATCGCCCTCAATACCTTTTCTAAATCGGGAGCATCTTTCGCCAATGTTGGCTGCTCCTCCCGTTCGGTCAAATCTGTTAAAATATTCAGGATGATCATTGCTAAATGTTCATCAGCATTATCCAACAAACTCAATAGCTTTTCGATATCTTCTTTCGCGCCCAACCAGTACCGCGCTCCCAGCAATTCAGCTTTTACTGATAAAGGAAGCTCTAGTTTTAGATACTCTTCCAGTTTTGGCAATAGCTGCGGCGTACCTAAAAGCCCGATCGAATTAGCAGCATACCCTCTAACTGCTTTATCTTCATCAACATCAAGCAGTGAAAGCTCCAGAGTTTCTATAGCTGATGGTTCTTCTAAATATCCTAGAGTTTCTGCTGCTGATGCGCGAACCAGTGCCGAAGGGTCATGTCTGAGAATATATTCTATCGGTACAACCGCAGGACTATAACCAAGTTCTCCCAATGCCTCAACTGTTTCAGACCTAACCAGTTCTTCAGGATCGTTTAGCAAAGGCATTAATGCAAGACCAACTGTCTCCACTTCCTCTGAACCCAGATAACCTAATGCCTCGGCTGCATCGGCTCTAATTGATTCATCGGCGGATTTTAGCAATCTTAATATCTTCGGTACAGCCTCATAAACTTCTGCATCTACAAGCTGTATCAATGCTTCTGTTTGCAGGGCATAATCATCAGAATCGCAATAATCTAGCAGTGTTTCAGTTGTCAGCTTATCCATAATTTTTGCACCTCCCTAAATTTTAGTGCTTCCAGCCTAGGTTATTTTCACACTTAGTCAGTTAAATTGACTGGCATTACGCAAGTATCAAAATGACTAAGTGTGAGTAATTCGACATCCCCCAAAACTCTCTAAATTTCGTGGTACTACACTAATTGCAGACTAATTTTGGGAGATATTTCTTTGAGCAGCTTACGTTTTGGTCTTCTTCTTTTTGCCGCTGTGTCGGCTATGTTTGCCACCAAAGGCTTTCTGGGTTCTTTTAATTTTTTCCATTTTTTCTTTATCTTTATCGCGTTTAGCTTGCTGTTTCAATATTTCGAGTGCTTCAGGCATATCTGATGCTCTTTTTTGTGCGATGAGTTGTTTAGCTTCTTCTACAATACCCGTATCAGCTACATTACCTTCTGCTGTCATAGTGTTTTATTTTTGGTTTATTATACTGCTGTCATAGTGTTTTATTTTTGGTTTATTATAAGGGAGTATTAAAAATATTAGGGGCTGTTCATATTCTTATAGTCTAGCTCAGGCATCCCAACCTTGTCAATACTTGGGTGGGGCTTTATTGAACTTGTCTGCAATTAGTTTGATTTATTGGTTTTCCCCGCCCCTCTGGGGTTATGGACATTGGTGCAAGATATGAGTTATCACAAATTCATCCTTTGTGCAGATGCAAGTTATGCACGGAAATATAGAAACTCAGATTAGCGTTACCCTTTTTTGAGCGATGGCAAACCGAGTTTTGATTGTCGGGGGCCGAGGACGAATTGGCAGCAGTGTTGCCCAAGACCTTGTTACCTACACCGACGCGGAAATTACTGTTACCGGACGCAACTCTGAAGCCTCTATTGGGCCGGGATTGCCGGCCGATAGGGTGCAGTACCAAACTTTTGATTTAGCGGACAGTGCAGCCCTGCAAAAAGCAGTTTCAGAGTCTAATCTTGTCGTTCACTGTGCGGGGCCTTTTCACTACCGAGACGCCGGCGTGCTGAAAACTTGCATCGAAGCAGGTGTTAATTATACTGATGTCAGTGACAGCCGCAGTTTTACTCGCAAGGCTTTAGAATTGCGCGAAACCGCTAAGAATGCTGGGATTACTGCTATTATTAATACGGGCATTTTTCCCGGTGTGTCTAATAGCATGGTGCGCCGAGATGTGGAACAATTAGATGAAGCAGAACACATCCATTTGAGTTATGTAGTCGGAGGTTCGGGCGGCGCTGGCGTTACCGTCATGAGAACCACTTTTTTAGGTTTACAAACTCCTTTTGAGGTTTGGGAAGATCGCAAGTGGCACCAAGTAAAACCCTACAGCAATCGCGAAACAATTGAATTTCCCGCGCCCTACGGCAAAACAGGGGTTTACTGGTTTGATATGCCGGAAGCAATCACTTTGCCCGAAACATTCGCCGTCAAATCAGTTGTGACTAAATTCGGTACGTCTCCCGACCTTTACAATCACCTTACCTGGTTTGTAGCCAAGTATTGGCCTGCTAGCTGGCTCAAAAATAACTCCGTGATTGAATTTCTCTCCTACGTCAGTTATGGGATGACAAGTGTTACTAATAGTTTTAGTGGGGTTGGTGTGGCAGTGCGATCGCAAGTAACCGGTCTCAAAAACGGTCAACCGGCTAAAGTTTGCTCGACAGCGGTACACCCCAATGCTGCCGTCGCTACTGGCATTGGTACTGGCAGCATCGCTCAATTAATGTTAGAAGGTAAACTGGAAAAACCTGGAGTTTGGTCGGTAGAACAAGCTCTTTCTACTGAGCTATTTGAAGCAGCTATGCAGAACAGAAACCTAGACATAGAGCAGGTTATTTTGTAGTTCCTTAGCTTATTTATAGCAATTTAAAATGTTGGTAAATGGGATTTTTTCCCGAACTGCGAAGACGCGAAAGACGCGCCGAAAGAAAAGACTCAGGGGCTTCGTAATTGATGGGAAAACCCCTAGATAGGGTTCCTCGCAGGAATGGCGATCGCCCCTCATAGGAGATGAGTTCCGCTTGTCTAACTAATCTATCTTTTGGTAGAAGGAATTGTAACAAGCAGGCGCTTAAGATATTGGACATCATGGGAAACATCCCTTTTAGCTCGCTCTAGATGCGGTAGCTGCGACAAAGATTGCGCTTGAACCAAGGTTGTCAAGGTGCGATCGCAGTGAAGGGGCGACAAACACCATAATTTTTGCGGAAAAATACGAGGAGAAGTTGATATGAAGCGGGTTTTAAAAGCTCTCGGACAAACATTGATTCAAAGCATTTTGCTAGTCTGTACGCTGGCTTTGATTAGTCTGGTAGGTCTAGCGGTAGTACCCACTCACGGTGCTTACGCAGGTCAAGACAAGACTCACGCGCCGCAAGAAGCTACAATTACTGAACCCGCAACAAGTTTCGAGGATCTCAATCCCCAAGCAGGCTCTTACGATGAAATAGTCAAAACTGCTCAAAATCCTGCAAACGTCGAGAAAATTTACGACGAAAGCTTAAAAGAGTACAAGGGAGAACACCCGCAAGAAGGCATAGTTCAAAAAGCTGAAGAGTTGATCGAAAAGGTCACGGGCAACTAATAAATCAACAGATTTCTATCTAACTCAAGTTGCTGGTAAATACAGAGCTTCGGTGAGTAGACAATTGAGTCGCTATCAGGACTCACTTGAAAATAATTCTATAGGGTGCGCCGGACAGCGCACCTTATCGCTTTAGAGTAGGGGGTTAAACCACTTGTTGCATCCAGAGCGATTTTCTCCTTCCCCTTTTATTTAAGCTAGCAGATTCATCCTTAGGGAAGATGAAGAGAGAGGAATTAAAAAAGTAAATTAAATAATAGTTACAGTCAGATAAAAGGAAAAAAATATCATGAGCGATGACAAAAAAACGGTACATGAACCTGATGCTAACCTCGACCCGCTTTCCGGGGAAACAGGGGCTCATCCAGTGGGAACTGGTATAGGTGCGGCGAGTGCGGGTGCTGCGGGTGCTGCGATCGGCGGTGCCATCGGCGGGCCTGTAGGAGCAGTTGTAGGCGCTGTTGTGGGTTCGTTTAGTGGCGGTTTGGTCGGCAAAGGTGTCGCCGAGGCGATCGACCCCACGGTAGAAGATGCTTACTGGCAAAGCAACTACAGTTCCCGTCCTTACGTGGACACTAGCGCGACTTACGAAGACTATCAGCCTGCATACCGCACCGGCTATGAGGGATACACCCGCTATGGCAATACTGGTAAGCAATTCCACGAGATCGAACCGGATTTGCAGCGCGACTACGAAACAAATCGCGGTAAATCTAATGTGAGTTGGGACAAAGCGAAGCACGCCACGCGCGACGCTTGGGATCGGGTGGAACGTGCTGTTCCTGGCGACATTGACAAAGACGGCCGCTAAGGGCTTACGCCAAGTATTTCTCAGTCTTGGACGCACACAAACTCAAGCGTTCCGGTTATTTTTAGCCGGGTACCGGAATGGAGGGAAGTGTTTGATAAAAAAAAACCCGGCTGCTGCGTCTTGGACTGTTGTTGATAGGTGGCACAGTTTTTAAAGCGAGTTTAGCAAAGTTTTTGGGGATTTTTAGCCCCTCTCTACATCGGAGAGGGTATTTTTATGCTCCCTTGAAATCGCCTTTTTCAGCACGATTTTTATTTCACAGGACTGTTCGCTGTGAGAACTCGCTAGAGACGTATAGGCTTTGCTGTGCGGGACGATCGCACTCCTAATCAACGCTTTTTACCAAATCGGGATGCTTCGGTTGGAGATGGGCATTTTTTTTTGACTATTAGCCTTAAAATTAAACTTATTCAGGACTGAGGCATCGATCGCATATTTTTGCCATTGTTCGCGATGCGCTGTCTGCAATCGCAGCCGCATCGTAAAGCGTCGGTGGCTTCAAGTCCGATAATTGTTAATCTAAATCCTCTCATTCAAAATCGGTATAAATTGTGGATGAAATGTTGGAAAGAGCTTGGACACTCAAGCAAAATTTAATTGACTTTGTGCTGGATGCTGAGGGAGAGTTGGCGGTAGCTTTGGAAGCTTATGCTGCTGCTCGATCGACCGGCGAGCGCTACGACATTGCTCAGCAAAATCAAGTGATTGACAGTTTTACAGTCGAAGGTAAAGTCGGAGACAAAACGCCGATCGACCTATTTGTCGAAAGTCAGCCGGATTTAACCGAGGGCGATCGCAGTTTGCTAGAAAGTTGGCGGCACAGAAGCTTCACAGGCTTATTTGAAATCACTCAACTTTCCCCCGACAAGTTTGAACTGATGAACTGGCTGACGGCTAAGCACTACGTTGTCAAGCCCAACAGTCCTAATTTTCTTGCAGAAATGTCTCGCTTTAAGTTAGGAGAAATCTTGCTGGCTCGCATCGCTCCCCTCACTGATGACTGGTGGATACTTTCGAGTTCTCCCATTCTGAGGGGGAAATTGGGCAAGCCGAAGTTGGCGGTGGCGATCGGCAATTTCAAGCAAAATAACAAAAAGAACCTGTACAGCGATGCGCCGGAATTGTTAGAGCAAGCTTGGCAGTCAGTAGAAAAGTACCATGAAGATTTTACCGAATTTTTTGGCAGTGATGAATTGACGCTCTCGGGATATCACCTGAATAAACAGTTGACTGAATTTCAGGAATTCATCACTAAAAAACGCCTAGCTGATATCGGCATTGATGAAAGTAAATCTCTGGCGGATATCGTTGAAGATGCTGGAGTTGATGCAGAAGAAATTAAAGCAGCAGCTATAGCAGCAGCCGGTGCAGATCCTTCTTCAGTTGAGGTAGCCATCGATAGCAATCCTCACTCAAAAATGGTAATGCCGAAAGTCGAATTGCCCGATCGCTTCAAGAAAGCCGAACAGGTGACAGCACTTTCTCATCCTCGCTGGGGACAAACTTTTTTGTCTACCTACGCTCAATTTACTGCACTGCTAGCAGCCGAAGACTTTTCAACCGTTCCCGGTTACGAAAAGCTGGTGCGTAACTATCTAGAAGATCCTGCAATTAATGTCTGGATTTGGCAGCGGTTAGCTAAAGTTAATCCAGCGAAATTAGAACAAATTTTGCAAACTGTATTGCAGCGGACTAATTTTCAGCTCGATCGCGATTTAGATGCCCTGCTGCAAGAGTTTAAAAAACCCTTAGAACCCGAACTCCCGGAAATTGCCAGCGTTCCCGTGCACCTGCACAACTTATTTCAGGAAGCTTTAGGCGAAGTTAATAAGTCAAAGTCCAAACCGCAGGAGAAAAAGAAAAGCTCTAAAGGCTTTAAATCCTAACTAGCTAAGTTCGTGGCATACTGCTATGCCCTAATGCGCCGGCTTCGCCAACGGATACTCGATGAGATGGCCGCAGCCCAGGGACAGCAGAAACAGAGTGGCAATTTCAAGTATGAGTGCGATCGACCCTAGCCATTTTGGGCGCGTTAGGTCTGCATCCGTCAGATAATAAACCATTAAACAAGCTCACAGCTAGCTGTGAGCTTATTGCCCGGTAATATAACTCAAATAGCTTTGCAGTCAGGACTTTAGTTTTTCTTCACCGCGATTAAAAGAACTGCAGTCCTCACTACAAACACCTTTTGTTAATCTTCAACTCGTCGGACAGCCATGCGTTGCAGCGGCAGGCTGAGTATGCTAGAAGCAGTCAACAAGTAAGAAAGAACAGTAGTCAGCTTCAAACTGAGCAATAACCAGCTATCTTCTGGTAGGTGAAGTTTCAGCCCGAAAAAAGAGATGCAGTACACTATCCAGTAAGTAAAGCTCATCTTGATTAGGATTTCTTCGCTCAAAGTGCGATCGTCCGTTGGCGGTGAGTTGCGATTATCACCCAGCAGGACTAGACCCGCAATAGATGCCACAAAAGAAACCATAACGAGATAGTCATGCCAGTTAAGCTCAACCATTTCTAAACTCCGCTTGTATCCGAATTTTTGGAATCAGACATCAGTCTAAAGGATAAGTTTTCCCGCTCCAAGCAATAGTTACAAATTGAAACAGCCGGAGTTACAAATCGCAATGAAAATTCCCCGCAACCGCCAGCAACAGGCTCGTTTAGTCAGCCGCCAAGGACAATTCCCCTTAAATATTGTCAAGTTGGGAGTACCTCGCCTGCATTTTGCCGACCTCTACCACAGGCTGCTAACTCTTTCTTGGCCGCGATTTTTCATGCTGATTTGTCTCTCCTATACAGTCACGAATTCTTTATTTGCCTTAGCTTACTTGGCGGGAGGAGATTGCATTGCTAACGCGCGGCCGGGTTCTTTCCCAGATGCCTTTTATTTCAGCGTGCAAACAATGGCGACGATCGGCTACGGCTCTATGTATCCGCGCACGGATTACGCTAATACTATAGTCGCGATTCAAGCACTTTTTGGTTTGTGGGGAGTGGCGATGATTACGGGACTAGCTTTTGCTAGATTTTCCCGACCAACAGCTAGAGTTATCTTCAGCCGCGTAGCTGTGATCGCTCCTTTCAACGGTGTTCCGACTCTGATGTACCGCACGGCAAATCAGCGTTTTAACCAAATTTTAGAAGCGCAGCAGCGAGCTACTTTGATCCGCAACGAGGTAACAGCGGAAGGAGAATTTATGCGGCGTTTTTACGATTTGCAATTAGTGCGGAGTCACTCTCCGATTTTTGCCTTAACTTGGACGGTTATGCACGCAATTGACGAGAGCAGTCCTTTGTACCAACTTACTGCCCAAGACTTGATGGAACAGCAAGCGGAAATTGTAATTACGTTAACAGGAATTGACGAAACAGTTTCGCAAACTATTCACGCGCGACATTCTTTTGTGGCATCAGAAATTATGTGGAATATGCGATTTGTAGATATTCTTTTGAAATCGGCGACGGGAGGGCGGGTGGTTGATTATACTCGGTTTCACGATGTGAAACCTGTGGAATGAATGTTTTAATGGAGCCAGTGCTAGAATACCTGTATGGCAAAACAAGTTAATATTTATGAACTCAATAACTGCGAACATGACACTGAAAGAATTGGAACCGCAGCTCTTGGCTTTAACTCCCGAAGAGAAGGCTCAAGCTATAGAATTACTAGCCCAAAGTTTAAGAAAATTTTGGTCGGGAATTCAAAAGACTCCCGGCGTGTGCGGCGGCGATGCTTGCATCAGAGAAACGCGAATTCCTGTTTGGGTGCTGGTGAATGCTCGCCGTTTAGGTATTTCTGAAGCTGAACTCCTAGAAGACTATCCGACTCTGCGTGCCGCTGATTTGGCGAATGCTTGGGCTTATGCTGAGGCATATCCTGATGAGATTGAAACAGCAATTCAAGAAAATGAGGAAGATTGAAAAGTGGCGCGTTTCTATGCAAATGAACAATTTCCGAGGCGGGTTGTGGAATTGCTGAGGACTTTAGGTAACGATGTCCTTACCGTACAGGAAGCAGGAAATGCTAATCAAAAAATTCCTGATGAAGAAGTGTTAGCTTTTGCAGTGAGTATTGACCGCGCTATTTTAACGCTCAATCGCCGTCATTTTATCAGGCTGCATACATTACAACCAGACCATGCTGGTATCATTGTTTGTAAAGATGATTCAAATAGGGAGAGGCTGGCTTTACGCATTAATGAAGCTATTGCTAATCGAGAAACAGTGAGAAGTTTACTGATTCGAGTTAACCGTCCTTTGGAGTGAGTAGAAGTGATAAAATACCTCTGGTATGGAATTCAAAAGACTCCCGGTGTCATGGGCGGTGAAGCCTGTGTCCGAAAAACGCGGATTCCTGTTTGGCTGTTAATAAGTTATCGCCGTCAAGATGCCACCGATGCTCATATTTTAGAAGGTCATCCCGATCTCTGTGCAGGAGATTTGGTGAATGCTTTTAGTTATGCTGAGGCATATCCTGATGAGATTGAAACAGCAATTCAAGAAAATGAGCAAGATTGAAAAGTTACAGGTTTCTATTAAAATAAACAAAATACTCCTCGTACTATGCGAATAATTCATACTGCTGACTGGCATTTAGGGCGACGTTTTCGAGGGATCGATCGCACTTTTGAAATTGCGATCGCCCTCGAACAGATTTTGAAGCAAGCAAAAGCCTTGGATGTCGATGCTGTGCTCGTTGCCGGTGACATTTTCGACGTGCCCAACCCACCCGCTTACGCCGAACGCATTGCTTATAACTTTTTCTGCGAACTCCAAGCGGCAGGAATTCCCGCAATTGCGATCGCCGGTAATCACGATTCGGCATCCCGCATCGACAGCATCGCGCAATTGCTTTCCCTCGCCGGTGTTCGCGCTTTAGGCAAACCCAGGCGTTCCGCAGACGGCGGCACAATTACTCTTAATACAAAAAGCGGTAAACTTTGTGTGGGAGCGATGCCTTTTGCTTCCGAACAAAGACTGTTAGATGCTAATTCTCTCTGGCAGTCGGGCGATGCCGATCGCCGAAAAGATTACCGCGAAATAGTAGCATATTTACTCGAAGATTTAACCAGGGATTTTAGAGACAATACTGTCAATATTCTCATGGGACACATGAGCATTGACGGCGCTCGATTGGCCAAATCCGAAGTCGCTTATTACACGCGAGAAAAATACCTGCTATCATCGCAAACTCTGCCGCCGGAAGCTCAGTATGTCGCCCTCGGACACATCCACATTCACCAGCGGATTTCTGAGACTTCTCCCGCTTATTATTCCGGTTCTTTGATTCAGTTAGATTTTGGAGAAGCGGAACAGGAAAAAGGATTTTGCTTGATAGAAGTTGAGCCGGGAAGTCAGGCCAAGGTGGAATTTAAGCCGGTGGCTTGCCACAAGCCCTTAAAAGTGCTTAAATGTCATAACGACAATCTCGATGAAACTTTAGAAGCTCATCAGTATCATCCGGGTTTCTTGAAAGTAATTGTCGAACTGGACAGTCCGCAAATCGGACTTGCCGATCGAGTGCGCCAAATTTGTTCTCAAGCGCTGTTAATTGAACCGCGCTATCCAGATGCAGCGCTAGAAGCAACAGAAATAACTAATATCGATCCCAATAATTTCGATCCGGCAGCAGAGTTTTGCAACTATTATCAAAACCGCTTGGGAACGACACCGAAACCGACAGTATTGGAGGAATTTCAAAATTTGTACAAGAAGTTTAAGGAAACAGTTAACAATTAAATGGGTAAAAAGATACAATAACTGGTTCCCAGGCTCCGTCTGGAAATATCCAGAGGCTCTGCCTCGCGCTTAAATAGGAAAATTGGAGGCAGAGCCTCCGGATATGCGTTACCAGGCAAATAGGAAAATTGGAGGCAGAGCCTCCCGATCTGCATTACCAGGCGGAGCCTGGTAAAGAGTAATACAATCTAAAACCCCAAATCCTAAAACTAAAATCAGTATGCGTCCACTCGAACTTATTCTCGAAGGATTTACCAGCTTCCGCCAGGAACAGCGTTTAGATTTTTCTCAACTCGATTTGTTTGCAATTACTGGTGCTACAGGTGCGGGCAAATCTTCACTGTTAGATGCCATGACTTACGCTCTTTTTGGCACGACAACTCGCAGCGGCAAACAAGTAAGTGATTTGGCAAGTCAAGGCAGCGAAAATTTAAAAGTGCAGTTGCGTTTTGCTGTGGGTTCGGCACAGTATCGGGTGACGCGAAGGTGGCGTTTCCGTCCCAAATCTCCCGAAAATAAGGTGATTTTGGACAACTGGCAAAATGGTCAATGGGAAACTTTGGGGACGAGTATCGTTGCTGTTCAAAATACGATTGAACAGATTTTAGGAATGGATTTTGATACTTTTACGCGAGCAATTGTTCTGCCTCAAGGCAAGTTTGATGAGTTTATTAAAGGGGATACATCAAAACGCCGGGAAATTTTGCGGCAGCTAGCGGGATTTGAGATTTTTGAGCAGATGCGGAAGGAAACAAATGAACTCGCAAAGTTGCTGAAACAGGAACGGGAAATGGTGGAAAGGCAGCTAGCCGATTTGAGTGCGCCGACGGCTGATGAGGTGGCTCAAAGACGATCGCAACTTTTGATTTTAGAGCAGCAGTTGCCCCAGTTCGAGCGCGCTGTGATGAAAGCTCAGAAGGATCTCGATGAAGAGGAACAGCTATTTTCGCAAATCGCTCGCTGGCAAGAGCTACAACAAGAACTGACCCAATTAAATGCTAATTCTGCTGAGGTTGCAATTTTAGCACAGCGTTTAGACAGAGCGCAAGCTGCCAATCATTTACAGGGAGATTGGGCTTTAGTGCGATCGGCTCGCAGTCAGTATGAAACTGCCGCAAGTGCCTCGGTGGCAGCGCGAAAGCAGTTAATTAAAGCTCGCTCTGAGCTAGCAATAGAGCAGCAGCAACTTGACGCGGCAAAAGCGAAAGAAGAAGTGCTAGCGCCACAAATTAAGGCTCGGGAAGATGCTCTAGCTGCTGCTAAAGTATATGAAGAACAGCGCGCTCAATTAGAAAAAGAAGTTGCCCTGGCCCAAAAAATTCAACAGGAAAAACTCCGCTTTTTTATGGCAGCAGATAAAGACTTGCAAGCTGCTAACACTAAAATTCAAAGTGCGGGTTTTCGAGTTACTCAAGCAGCGGCACAGCTCGCACAGTATGCGCCGGGAGGAAAGCGTTTAGAGCAGTTGCAGCAAATTTCACCCTTATTGATGGAAATTCAGCTAATTACCAAGCAGCAAAAGACTCAGCAAGAACAGTTGGATAAATCTCTGATCCAGAAGAAAAGCGCTCAACAAAATTATGTGGAGGTTACCGCTAATTTAGAAGCAGTTGAACTCAGGCTAAAAGAGTGCGCCCGCGAGTTAGAAGCGGCGGAAACCGCTAATGCGGAAGCGGCACGTTTAGAGAGTGTTGCTGCTATCAGAATGTCGCTGAATTCTGGCGATACTTGCCCGGTGTGCGGGGGGGTGCATCCTGAGAGCGAGAGCCTCCCTCCTTTGCCGAATTCTAATATTGTCGATGTCGCTGGTTTGCGGCAGAAATTGGCGACAGCAAATAAGGTTTTTCAAGATGCTCAAAGGTTGGCGGCTGAGGGAAAAAGTGCAGTTTCAGCCTGCCTGCAAAAAGAGTCGGAAATTGCTCAAATGTTGGAATTAACCGCGCATAAAGTTGCCGAATTGCAGCAGGAAATCACTCAAGTTTTGGATACTCCTCACTGGGAAAGCTTGGGGTTGCAGCAGGAGTTGGCAATCCTTAAAGAGAGCGATCGCCAATACCGCGAAACCGAACAGCAGTTCCAACTGGCATCATTGGAATATGATAATTTTCAGGAAAGATTTAATTTTGCGGTAGCGACTCAAGCAGCTAAACAGCAGGAATATCAAGATGCGATCGCCGAATCAGACCGCCGCCAGCAGCAGTTGCAAAGTTGTGTAAATGCGCTTTATCAAATTACCGAATATCAACCTTATGCTAATTTAGCAAAAGTCTTAGAACAAGACAAGCAAGACTTGGCAAATCTGCTGAGAGTTGCCGAAAAATCCTATCAAACTGCTCAAAATAAGGTTATTCAAGCAGCAGAGAGAGAGCAACAAGCGGGAGAAGCTTTTGGACAAGCCCAAGCCCAGAAACAGCAGTTAAACCTGGATTGGTCCGCAAAATTAACAGCGGTTGATTTCACAGAAGAGACATTTTTAGCAGCGGTTGCGACAGTTAAGGAACAATCAGAATGGGAAAATGCTATTCGCTCTCACCGCGAATCAAAAATTCAGTTAGAGACGCGGGCGAAAGATTTGAGCGAGGCGATCGCAGGCCGAACTACCGATGAGAATACTTTAGCGCAAGTGCGAGCGGCAAAACATACCGCCCAAGAAAACCTCAAACAAGCCAACAACAACCGCGCCGAACTGTTAGCTTGGATTCAAGTAGCCGCCCAAAATCTCGAACAAGCCGAAAGACTGTCACAGCAAATCACAAATTTCACCGAACAAGAGCAAACTTATCACACCTTAGCGCAGAACCTCAAATCCAACGAATTTCAATCATACATTTTAGAACATTTAGAAGCAGAATTAGTCGGCAGCGCCACCTTAATTTTGCAAGAATTAACCGAAAATCGCTACAAACTAATAAACCAAGACGGCGAATACTGGGTAGCAGATAATTGGAACGGCGGCGAAGCTAGACGAGTGCGTACTCTTTCCGGTGGCGAAACCTTTGCCACTTCCTTATCAATGGCTTTAGCTTTGTCAGAAAAGCTGTCTCAAGGAGCTCACTTGGGCAGCTTATTTCTAGATGAAGGATTTGGTACTTTAGATACCGAAACTCTCGAAAGCGTTACTCAAATTTTAGAATCTTTGCGGCAGCGAGAAAGGCTGATTGGAGTGATTACCCACGTTCGAGAATTGGGCGAAAGATTGCCCGCACAAGTTAAAGTTTCTAAATCACCCCAAGGTTCTAAAATAGAAGTACATAGATCCTGAAGTGAGAGGCGTGTGCGTGAAATAGTAAACTTGCTTAAGGACGTACATTATCACTAAACCTGCCCCTACAATTACCTATAATATATGATGAAAAATCACCCGACTCGAATGCAATCGGTACAGTCGCCAATAATTCCAGTAGTTGGCGAACTGATCCGCCAAAATCCGGGAACAATATCCTTAGGACAAGGCGTAGTTTACTACAATCCGCCACAAGAATCATTTGACCGAATTCCAGAATTCTTCGCAAATACCGACAATCACAAATACAAAGCCGTGGAAGGAATTCCACAATTACAAGATGCTATCGCAGCCAAACTAAAAACCGATAACGACATAGAAATTAACAGCAAAAACTGTATTGTGGTTAGCGCCGGCAGCAACATGGGATTTACCAACGCCATTCTCGCTATCACTTCGGCGGGAGACGAAGTTATTATCCAATCACCTTATTACTTCAACCACGAAATGGCGGCCATTATGGCAAGTTGCCGACCTGTGATAGTAGAAACTGACACCAATTATCAACTTAATATTGATGCTCTAAAAAAAGCAATTACCGACAAAACGCGAGCCATAGTTACCATTTCACCAAATAATCCCACTGGTGTTGTTTATCCTTCCGAAGCACTGCGGGAAGTTAACGAGATTTGTCGCCAGCACAACATCTATCACATCAGCGATGAAGCTTATGAATATTTTACTTATAACGGCGTCAAACACTGTTCGCCCGCCGCTTTTCCCCACAGCAGCGAACATACAATTTCTCTGTTTAGCCTCTCCAAAGCCTACGGTTTTGCGAGTTGGCGGATCGGGTATATGGTAATCCCAGAACACTTGCTCGTTTCAGTGAGAAAGATTCAAGATACAATCTTAATTTGTCCCCCAGTAATTTCTCAATATGCAGCCTTGGGAGCCTTGCAAGTTGGTAGAGGTTACTGCGATAATTATGTAAGGGCGATCGCCTCTGTGCGACAACTCGTATTAGACGAACTCAATACCATCCAAAATTTGTGTACAATTTCCCCAGCCTGCGGAGCGTTCTACTTTTTCTTGAAAGTTGATACTGAAATCGATACAATGGAATTAGTAGAAAAATTAATTCGCGAATATCACGTAGCAGTGCTTCCCGGTACAACCTTCGGCATGGATAGTGGCTGCTATTTGCGTGTTGCTTACGGTGCTTTGGAAAAAGCAACCGCCACCGCAGGTATTAGGAGATTAGTTAAAGGTTTGAAGACAATTTTAAACAAGTAAAATAGGAAGATTTAACATGGTTGCCACTAATTTAAAAGCAAATACAAATATCCAAGATACCTCCGCTGCAAGACTGGCAGACTTGCGCGATTTGATGGCAGATTATGAATTAGATTGCTATTACATCCCAGCGGTTGACGAACACTTAAACTTATCAGTTCCAGCAGCCAAGCAACGACGAGCTTGGATGTGCGGTTTTACGGGTTCCGCTGGTGATTTGTTGGTTGGTAAAGATGCCGCTTGGTTGTTTGTGGATTCCCGCTACTACGAACAAGCCGAATTGCAAGTCGATACTGGAATTATTCAAATATCGAAACTCGGCTTAGAAGGAAATTTAACCTTAATTGAAACTTTAGAAAAACTGGCTGTAGAATCGGCCGAAAAATCAACAAAAATTCGCCTGGGTTTTGATCCGTTTACCGTAGCGACAGAGCAATATCAAAATTGGGTGAAAAAATTCGCGAATGCAGAGATTGAGCTCATACCAATCCGGGAGAATTTGACAGACAAAGTGCGATCGCAAACTCCTTGGCAAACAGCAGAGACTTTACCCGCGATTGATGCAGAGCCCATATTTAGCTTACCTGTATCCCTGACCGGAGAAACCGCCGCCGAAAAATTAGCCCGAGTCAGGGAAGCGATGCAAAAAGCCAACATCGATGTGCTTCCGATTACCAACCTCAATCAAATAGCGTGGCTGTTCAACCTCCGAGGCTCGGATATTCCCCACATTCCCATTTTCATATCCTATGCCATTGTCACCACAGATTCAGCATTTTTGTTTACAAATACCGAACGAATTTCACTAGAAATCAAGCAAGAATTGCGGGCGGATGTAACTTTGCTTCCCTACGCAGACTATCCGCATACATTAGAAACTTGCGTAAATTTGCCACATAAAGTTCGGGTACTTTTAGACCCGAAACACAGCACAGCAGGCACGTACCAGTTAATATTAAACCATCAAGAAGCGCAGTTATACAACATCGAGATAGTTTTTGAGACGCATCCGGTAGAAGGGATGAAAGCTCGCAAAAATCCGGTTGAAATCGAGCAAATGAAATCAGCCAATTTCAAAGCAAGTCGAGCGAAAACTTTGACTTTAAAGTGGTTGACTGAACAGCTAGAAAATGGTAAGGTGTTAACAGAGTTTGATGTCAAAGAAAGCATCGAAAGATTTTACCAGGAAGAAACAGATTTTCAGACTTTAACTTTTAGAACCATCGCCGGTGCGGGAGCTAATAGCTCGATCGTACATTACGGAACCCCCAGCCCAGAAGTCACCTTAAAACCCGGAGAATTGCTGCTGCTGGATTCAGGCGCGCAATATTTAGCAGGTACAACCGACGATACGAGAACAATAAGTATCGGAGAACCGACGGCGCTACAAATAGAACACTACACCACAGTTTTAATCGCGCACATCAACTGTGCAATGCAGCAATTCCCCAAAGGAACAACGGGAGCGCAATTAGATGCGATCGCCCGTGCGGTATTATGGCAAGAACAGCTAGACTACGGACATGGCACCGGGCACGGAGTCGGCGCGTTTTTAGCCGGTCACGAAGGGCCAAACGGCATCAGCAAATCTGTGCAGTATCCCCTGGAAGCGGGAATGGTAACTAGCATCGAACCGGGATATTACGAACCGGGATGGGGCGGAATTCGCATCGAAAATCTCTATGTTGTCAGGGAAATGCCATCAAAAAACGGTTCGGTTTGGTACGGATTTGAATCGCTGACGTATATTCCGTTTGAGCGCAAATTGATAAATGTCGATCGACTGTCAAAGACTCAACTAGCATGGTTGAATAATTATCACGCTTCGGTAGTCGAGAAACTGGAACCCGTACTTGATGCAGCAGCCATTGAATGGTTGAAAACAGCCTGCGCTGCGTTAGGTTAAGCCTTGTAATTTGTCGCACATTTAACTTGTGCACCTCTTTTTATTAAAACTCTTGTGGGGTGGGCAGGCGAGCCCGCCCCAAAGGTACAAAATAGCCTATATCAGATAGGGACACGGCACTGCCGTGTCCCTACTTTATTTAATCCGATTATTTAATCCGATTGAAAACTGCTATAAAGCTGGTGACAGGATTTGAACCTGCGACAGGCTGATTACAAATCAGCTACTCTACCAACTGAGTTACACCAGCAGTGAAAATTAATATAGCAAACTTATAGTCATCAGCGCAACCCCCCCAGCCATTTTTTTTTCAAATTCCCTCAAAACCCCTCCCCGTAAGGGCAAAACCGGAATTGTCTGCCCACTTCCCACTGCCCACTGCCAATTAACTAATCGCAGCGCCAAATCTTAATCGTCTGATCCGCACTGCCGCTGGCGAGCAAATTGCCCGAAGGTGCGATCGCCACCGAGTACACAGTACCCGAATGTCCCTTAAGAGCGCTCAACAACTCCCCCGTCTGCAAATTCCAAATATTAATCGTATTCTCATCGCACCCACTCACCAAAGTCAAACCGTCCCGACTGATAGCAACCGACTCGCCCCGACTCACATAATTCTGCAAAATATGCACCGCCTCATTCGTTCCTAAATTCGTTTCACCCTTTCCCCTTCCAGAATTAGTATTTAAAATCCGCAACAAACTGCCCGTGTGCAAATTCCGCAGCTTAATCGTATAATCATTGCTCACGCTAGCAAGAATCTGACCGTCCGGCGCGATCGCCACCGAATTCACCCCAACATTCAACCCCGAAAGAGTCCGCAGCAAATTGCCGCTTTCCACATCCCAAACCTTGCTAGTTGCATCCGAACTGCCACTCGCCAATATTTTACCGTCTGGGCTAAAAACCACCGCATTCACATTGTCAGAATGACCCCTCAAAGTCCGCAGCAACTCACCACTCCGCAAATTCCACAGCTTAATCGTATTATCAGCCCCGCCGCAGCTAGCAATTACCTGGCGCTTCGGATTAATCGCCACCGAATTCACCTCCATAGAATGTCCCGGAAAAGTACACAGCAAATCACCGGTGTGCAAATTCCAAAACTTAATCGTTTCGTCCGAACTGCCGCTGACCAACATTTTTCCGTCATAGCTAATAGCAACGGAATTTACGCGATCGGAATGTCCCGTCAGAGTGCCAATTAATTCCGCTGTTTCTAAATTCCAAATCTTAATAGTTTTATCCCAACTACCGCTAGCCAGAATTTTACCGTCAGGGCTAATCGCCAGAGAATTCACAAACGATAAATGTCCTGGCAGCGTATATACACACCGCCATTTCTGATGTTTTAATTTGTGAGCTAATTCCTTCACCCGCTTAGATGCCGCCTCAGCTTCCTCTCTGCGTTTGAGTTCAGCTTCCTCCAAACGCTGGCGTTCCGCCTTAGCTTTCGCCTCTCGAAGCGCCAGCCGCCGCATCTCTCCCTTATAGACTATTCGCTGCTGCTCCTGAATTTCTTTAAGAGTTTCAATATACGGTTGTGCCCAATCTTTAGAAAACCATTCCTGAGCAAATTCCGCCTCTAATTTAAATAACTGAGGTTCGTGAGTAAAATCGATATTTAAATAATACAAATCCGCTAAAAAAGCCGCCAATAACTTGTGAATAGTCACAATTATTTGCCTAATAATCCGCAGGCTCAGTTTTTCATCTTTTCCCTGCGCTTCCAACTGGTGATAAACCTCTTCCCAATTCCAAGGCTGCATCGCCACTAGAGAAACGCTCTGATTTATGATTCCCCAAAAACCGACATGAAAATTAACTTCATAATCGCTGATATCGCTGTAGAGTATAGCTGTAGGTACGGGAGACAAAACACTCTGCAACCGCTCGACATCAATATCAGAAATCGATTTTTTGAAATAGTCTCCGTAAAATTGAACCGGACACACATCTCCGTGCTGCGGGTAGTGCTGATTCAAAAAAGCTCTTAACTTAGCCGGCAGCTCGATATTTAGATTGTGGCGAAACGAATCCGGGCAATCTTCGCTAATTTTTGCGGGAGCAACTAACAGCAGCAATCGGTGCTGCTGCTGCTGCAAAATCTGTTCAGTTTCCTGCCTGCTCAAATTAGAAAACCAGTTGTCCCTGTCCCAAATAGTTTGAATTTCGCTCAGCTTAACTCGAATTGCTTCTGATTGAAACTCTCGCATTAAGTCGCGGCAAAGCCGGCTAATTGCCCGCTTATCTCTCAATTCTTGTGCCTTAATTCGATTAACACGTTCTTCCTTTGCCCATTCTTCTGCGTCGGCGAGGGCGATTAATTGTTGTTCTCTGGCCTGCTGCCGCTGCAAATATCTCATTTGTGCTTTAATCCAGCGGGGGTCTTTTTTGATTTGCTGGTTCAAAGCTGAAGAACCCGACGGCTCAATTTCTGCATAGCGTTCGTTGACAGCGCTTGCTCCCAATCTTTCTCCCAATTCAGAGGCTACAGGCTTCAACAGTTCAATTAGGGTGTCTGAGACAGGGCGGGGTAAGGACATACCAGTTAAAACTTTTTCTTACTTAAGGGCGATCGCGCGAGTCAGACATATCCCCCTGGGGCGGGGACTCTTGGCAGGGCTATTACATTTGAGCGAGCGGCCGATGGTAATCGTAGGGCGTATCGTGCAGCCGCGCAAGTTGAGCACCTTAACTCAATAATAGTATTTATACACTTTACATTTTACCCCAAATCTGAATCGAAAGCACCGAGGGAAAAGACATCAGAATATGCGATCGACCCTGAGTTCCCCCAATTCATTTTTTTTGTTGCCATTTGACTCGCTCTTGTCTATAATCGTACTTCACAACCATAATTACGGTATTCCGACCCAATAACCGTACTTTTTCTAGAGGAACAAATATAATGAGTCCGTGGCAACGCCTAAATCAACACCTTCACTGGCCGCAACAGCCATCAGCCAGCACAAATCAATCATTTACTGCCCTCAAAAGATTTGTGTCGCTATTTTTAGTCGGAATAACTTTAAGTCTGGCCGTTGCATCCTGCGGCCAGGGAAGCACCAACAACCCCGCAGCCACTCCAGGCGGTGCTAGCCCAGCAGCCAACAAAGGCAACGTAGAATTAACCCTAGTATCCTTCGCCGTCACGAAAGCCGCCCACGAAGCCATAATTCCCAAATTCGTAGAACAGTGGCAAAAAGAAAAGGGTCAAACCGTCACTTTTAACCAAAGCTACGGCGGTTCCGGTTCCCAAACTCGGGCTGTAATTGACGGTTTAGAAGCCGACATCGTACACCTAGCCCTCGCCCTCGACACTGCAAAAATCGAAAAAGCCGGACTAATTCAACCTGGGTGGGAAAAAGAAGTTCCCAACGAAGGCATAGTCAGTAAATCCGTAGGAGCAATAGTCACCCGCGAAGGCAATCCCAAAAACATCAAAACCTGGGAAGATTTAAGCCAAGACGGAGTAAAAGTGATTACTGCCGATCCCAAAACATCAGGCGTTGCCCGTTGGAATTTCCTCGCACTTTGGGGCTCGGTTGTTAAAACCGGAGGAGACGAAACCAAAGCATTAGACTTTACTAGCAAAGTCTACAAAAACGTCCCGATTCTGACTAAAGATGCCCGCGAAGCCACTGATGTATTTTTCAAACAAGGGCAAGGCGACGCCTTAATTAACTACGAAAACGAGATTTTTCTGGCAGGTGAGAAAGGCGAAAAACCGACTTATAGTATTCCCGAAGTCAATGTTTCGATCGACAATCCGATTGCCATCGTCGATAAAAACGTGGATAAACACGGTACTCGCGAAGTCGCCGAAGCATTTGTCAAGTTTCTCTACACCCCAGAAGCTCAGCGAGAATTTGCCAAAGTAGGCTTCCGCCCAGTAGATGCGACAGTAGCGGCGGAACCAGAATTTGTCAAAAAATATGCCCCCATCAAAACCCTATTTACAGCTCAAGACTTAGGAGGTTGGGGAGATATTCAGCAGAAATTCTTCGATGACGGAGCTGTTTTTGACAAAATCCAAGGTTCAATTAAACAGTAAAAAAACAGAAGGCTCAGATACCCGACTTCCTCGAAGTTGTCGGGTATCTAAAAGATTCACTATTCTTGGCAACTCAAAACTATTCACTTATGGCTGTATCATCTCCAACCAGCAACCCTGAATCTCCGATCGAAAATATCAAAAAGGCGATCGGCAAAATCACCTTACCTTGGGGAATCACCCTAGGCTACCTCAGCTTAATGCTATTGCTCCCAGTTGCAGCAATGCTCCTGAAAGCCAGCACAGCAAACCCCGCCGAATTTTGGGCAATTGCCACCAGTCCGATCGCCCTTTCCGCCTACGATGTCACCTTCGTTACGGCATTAATTGCGGCATTAATTAACGGAGTATTCGGCACATTAATTGCCTGGGTATTAGTCCGCTACGACTTTCCCTTAAAACGGGTTGTCGATGCAGCAGTTGATTTACCTTTTGCACTGCCAACCTCCGTCGCGGGTTTAACTCTCGCCACAGTTTACAGCGATAACGGCTGGATCGGCGGGCTATTTGCACCCTTGGGAATCAAGATATCATTTACTCGCTTGGGCGTAGGAATAGCGATGATCTTTATTTCCTTGCCCTTTATCGTGCGGACTGTACAGCCAGTTTTAAACGAAATGGAAAAAGACATCGAAGAAGCAGCTTGGTGCTTGGGTGCTTCTCAATTTCAAACCTTCTGGCGAGTAGTTTTACCGCCGCTGTTCCCGTCTATTTTAACCGGAGTTGCCCTCGGGTTTTCGCGAGCGGTTGGCGAGTATGGCTCTACTGTAATTGTAGCTTCTAACATACCCTTCAAAGATTTAATCGCGCCAGTATTAATTTTTCAAAGATTGGAACAGTACGACTATGCAGGAGCCACAGTTATCGGCACTATCCTGTTAGGTATTTCGCTGACAATGCTGTTCGCAATTAATCTCTTACAAGCATGGAGAAGACGCTATGACGGCTAATATCAATTCACCCGCTGATTACAAATTTCCGCCTGCGGGTTCTAGTCGGAGTCAGGAGAAAGCCTGGGTAAAACCCACCTTAATCGGAATTGCAAGCGGCTATCTTGCTCTCGTCTTATTTATCCCCATGGTCAACGTTTTTTACCAAGCTTTCCGAAAGGGATTTGAGCCATTTTTTTCTAACTTAACCTCGCCCGATTTTCTGCACGCAGCGCAACTTACCCTGGTGATTTCTCTGATTGTCGTGCCTGTAAATACAGTCTTCGGTTTATGTGCAGCCTGGGTAATTGGTCGCAATAAATTTCGGGGGCGCACGCTATTAATCAGCATTTTAGACGTGCCGTTTGCCATATCTCCCGTAGTTGCAGGTTTAATGATTGTATTGCTTTACGGTCGGGTGGGATGGTTCGGGCCGTGGCTGGAGGCCGCCAATATCAAGGTTATTTTTGCCTTCCCTGGAATGGTGCTGGCTACTGCTTTTGTTACCTTGCCTTTTGTAGCCCGCGAAGTAATTCCTGTTTTGGAAGAAGTGGGTACAGATCAAGAAGAGGCGGCCAAAACTTTGGGAGCAAATGACTGGCAAATTTTCTGGAATGTCACGCTTCCCAGTATTCGCTGGGGATTGCTTTACGGAGTAATTTTGACCAATGCTAGAGCAATGGGAGAATTTGGAGCCGTCTCTGTGGTGTCGGGAAATATTGCTAAAAAAACCCAAACTTTGCCTTTGTTTGTAGAGGATGCTTACAAGCAGTACGCGACGCAAGCCGCATTTTCAGCGGCGGTAATTCTAGGTTTTTTAGGAGTTATTACCCTCGTGCTTAAGGAGATTTTGGAACGAAAAACTAGCATTAAGGAGGTTGAAGAATAATCATCAGTCATTAGGCTGTAGGGTACGAAGTTGTTAGTCATTAGTAGGGTGGGGATCTATCGACAATCTGCTTGGAATCTGGAAAATATCGCAGCTTGGCACCCTACAAGATATTGGTGCAAAATGTAAACTGAAACAAACATTAGGAGGCCCAAATGTTAGCTCACAACACTAGCGAATCTGAATTTGAGGTGATCGGCAATTTTCACAAAACCCAAGAATCAGATATTCCCAAATCTGATAGTGCTGACAGCAGACCAACTCAAACCCGCATTCGCATTCGTGTTCCTAAACAGTACCATCAGGAACCTGTGATCTCTAACCTGATTTCTGAATACGGTTTGACGGTGAATTTTAATGCCGCTTTGTTGGGTGTCAAAACTTTAGATGACGGTTGGTTTGACTTGGAACTTAACGGTACAAGTAAACAGATTGAAACTGCTCTAATTTATCTCAATGATTTAGATGTGGAAATCTGGAGCAATTCCAATAATCCCGATGAAGAAAGTTGGTAATTAGTAAGTCTTGCACGCACCAACCTGGAAGAGGAGTTAATATTCTGCACTGACACGCATAATTTTATTTATTCTAGGCGGTGTATTGAGTCTAATAGCCTCCAGGAATGTTAGTCATGAGTCCGCATATCTCTTCCTGTAAAATTACCGTTATCACGCTTCTAGTGAGGAATGCAAGTCCTCATAAAACTCAGAGGACTTGTATTCCTTACAACCAAGCAATTTGATTGCGGTTGTTCGTTAGCGAAGGTTGCAGAAGAGGATCGCACATACATATCATTCAGCAGCCAACAACTACCAAATAATATCAGCTTACAGCTAATAACCGTGATTGATAACTCTTGACTCACAAATATCGATCGCCATCGGTTAATTATTTGATTGACAATTTTTATAAAATCTGGTACTTTATCCATTTCGGGTAGAGCATAAAACAGCGCGCAAGTTTCGTCCAACTTTTTGGGAAACAGCCGGAACAATATTCCCCTTTAAAACTTCTCAACCATCAAACTAACTCTGTTAGGGCATGGCAGCATAAAAGAACGTTTTTGTCAATATTCAATTTAGGTGAAAGTTAGGTGAGGTGAAAGTTAGGGGCGATCGACTCTCATCCGCACCGGAAAAAGATCGATCGCTGCTGCGGTTGCTTTGTGCTATGAATTTGATGTGTGCGTGTACCAGGAGAATTTAAACGTGGAACTCTATAAAGAACCGAAACACCAGATAGTTTTTGCAGATTCACAAGTTAAAGATTGCGAAAGTTTAACAGAAACGGTCACTCCCGATACAGAAATTGTTATTCTGAAAGCCGATCGCGACGGCATCGAGCAAATCGCCGAAACACTTAAACAGCGGCAAAACATTGCAGCCGTCCACATTTTGTCTCACGGCGCAGCAGCCAGCTTGCAACTGGGAGCAACAGAACTAAATCTCAGCAACATTGAAAGCTACCGCAATTATTTAGAAACATGGTTTGCTTTGCCAACAACTGAGGCAAACTCTAACTCTCCAATTACAGCTAAACCCGAAATTCTGCTTTACGGTTGCAACGTCGCCGCCACAGAAGCAGGTGTGGCTTTCGTGGAAAGGCTGAGCCAGCTCACGGGAGCAAATATTGCCGCTTCCGATAACTTGACTGGGAATGCTGCGTTGGGTGGAGACTGGGAACTCGAAGTAACTACGGGCAACATTCAAACACCTTTGGCATTTTCTGCGGAGGCGAGGGAAGCTTACAGTGGCGTGTTAGCAACCTTTACCGCTACCGACTTTACCAGTCTGAACAACGCCATCCTTTTTGCTAATGTCCTGCCGGATGCTGATGATATCAACATCACTGGTCCTATCACCTTCAGTCCCGGACAAGTTCTGCCTGTAATTAGTAACCCTGTTAACTTTGTTGGCAGCACTACAACTGGAATTACGATCGACGGCGGTGGTAATAGCCGACTATTTTTCGTTGACACCACTGCCACAGTCACCTTATCTAACCTCACACTTCAAAATGGAGTAGCAATTGGCAAACCGGGAACTCTTGGTGGTGGTGGCGGCGCTGGCTTAGGTGGCGCACTTTTTATCAACAAGGGTACTGTCAATATTGACAGCGTTACCTTTGCTAGCAATACAGCAACAGGTGGTGCAGGTGCGCTCGGGAGCGGTGGTGCAGGTGGCAACAGCGACTTAAGCACCGGTAGCGTAGGTAGTACCCCGGGTGCTGCTGGTGCCGGTGGTATTGGTGGTACACCCGATGGTGCCGGTGGTATTGGTGGTACTGCTCTGGCTGGTGGTACTGGCTTCCCTGGTGGTACTGGTGGTACTGGTGGCATTGGCGGTACTGGTGGTGCAACCAATGGTCCTGGAGGCAATGGTAGTGCTGGTGGTACTGGCGGTGCAGGAGCCTTCGGTGGCGGCGGTGGTGGTGGTGGCACTGGTGGTGCTGGCCAGAATGGGACTGGCACTGGTAACGGTGGTAATGGTGGTGTTGGCGGTGCTGGTGGTGCTGGCGGTGTCGGTGGCGGTGGCGGCCCTGGTGGCCTTGGTGGTGCTGCTGGTACTGGTACTGTTCCTGGTATCGCTGGTACTGTTGGTGTCGGTGGTGCTGGTGGCTTTGGTGGTGGCGGTGGTGCTGGAAGCACTGGTGGTGCTGGTGGCGGTGGCGGTGCTGGTGCCGGTGGTACTACTGGCGGTGGCGGTGGCGCTGGTTTAGGAGGTGCTATTTTCCTCAATACAGGCAGCACCTTAAAGGTGAGCAACAGCACCTTTAGCGCAAATAAAGTGACAGGTGGTGCCGCTGGGGGCAACGGTATTGCTGGTCAGGGCTTAGGTGGCGCGATTTTTGTCAACACAGGTGCTACGGCTAATTTGACGAACACTACCATTGCCCTCAACACTGCCAGCGACAATGGCGGCGGCGTATTCAACTCTGGGATAGCTAACGTCAACAACACAATCGTCATTAGCAACTCTGGCGGAGTCACCCCCGAAATTAACACCATCACCGCAGGTGCTAACAACGTTACTACAGGTGGTACGCCGGGAACCCTCCCCCCTTGGCTGGGCGCACTAGGCAAGAATTTCGGTGGCATCGTCCCAACCCACAACTTAATTAATAGTCCTGGCAATCCTGTCATCAATCTCGGCAACGCAGCCACCGCCCTCAACGCAATAACTGGTGCGGCTCTTACTACTGACCAACGTGGCACTGAATTTAACATTCCCTTTGCCCGTACCGTCAACGGCGCTGTTGATATCGGCGCTTATGAGTACGGCCCCACAATTACTGGTCAGAAATTCAATGACCTCAATGGCAATGGCGTTAAAGACGGGACTGATGCCACCGCCACAACTCCAGCGCAAAACTTTGTTATTTATGTAGACGACAACAACAACAATGCGCCGGACCCCACTGAAGAGCAGGCTACCGTCGCCACAGGAGGTACATACACCCTCCTCGACACGAAGACTAACAGCCCGATTAAGGAAGTGGCAGTAACTGGTTGGCAGCAAACTCTCCCCGCTACAGGCGCAACTCCCTACAGCACAGGTGTTGCTGACGCTGCTACGGGCCGAGACTTTGGCAACTTCCAACTGACATCGATCGCGGGCAAAACCTACACCGATGTCGCCGGCAACGCCGTCTTAGACATTTCCACCGACCCCACCTTCAACGGCGTCACGGTCACTTTATACAAAGACACCAACCTCAACGGCACGCTAGAAGTCGGCACAGATACGGTTGTGGGCGCGCCGGTAACGAGTGCGGGAGCCGGAGATTACCTATTCTCAAATATCGGCCCCGGGAATTACCTGATACAAGCCACTGCCCCAGCCAACTCCAGTATTTCTTTCCCCGCTACCCCAATTCTAGTTAGTGCCCAAAGCGGTACTCCCGTCACCGGTCAAAACTTCGGCGTTTTCCAAAACATCACCGTTAGCGGCACCAAATTCACTGACCTCACAGGCAACGGCTTCTCTGCCGACGATACGCCCTCCCCCGTTACTACTATCGTTCGCTTGTTCAAAGATACTAACAATAACAGCACTTTAGATAGCGGTGACGCGGAAATCGCCTTTCAAGGTACCGGAACAGCGCCAGCGGCTGCTGGGACGTATAGCTTTGCCAACGTCGGCTCCGGTCGGCACTTTGTGAGACAAGACGTACCGACTGGTTTCTCACAAACCGCCGGCCCGGCTTTTTATACAATTAACCCGGTCAGTGGCACAAACATTACGGCTCAAGACTTTGGCAACTTCCAGTTGGGCAAAATCAGCGGGATTAAATTTAACGATCTCAACAAAAATGGCATCCAAGATGCGCCAGCAGAACAACCCCTAGGAGGCTGGAGAATCTACGTGGATGCCAACAATAACGGCACCTTCGATGCTGATGAAGAAAGCGAAATCACGGATGCTACGGGTCAGTATGAGATCGACGACCTTACAGCCGGCACTTATACAGTGCGGGAAGTGCCACAAACTGGCTGGACGCAAACTGTACCCCCCGTCAACCCAGCCACGCCTACCCTTTCAGGCGCGTTTACGATCGCCGTCACCAGCGGTACAAACTCCCAAAACAACAACTTCGGCAACTTCAAGCCCAACTCGATTAGTGGTCGGAAGTTCAATGACCTCAACAACAACGGGGTACAAGATACCGGGGAACTAGGACTTCCCAATTGGAAATTCTTCCTCGATACCAACAACAACGGCACTCTCGACACGGGAGAAGCGAACACTGACACCGATCCCGCAGGCAACTACAAATTCCTCGATTTGTCAGCAGGAACCTACAAGGTGCGGGAAGTCTTGCAGCCTACTTGGACGCAAACTACCCCCGACCCCGCCGACATCACTGTCACCAGCGGTCAAGACATCACTAATATCAACTTCGGCAACTTCCAGTCGAGCACAATCAGCGGTCAAAAATTCAATGACCTCAACAACAACGGCGTTAAGGATGCCGGAGAATTGGGGCTAGCTAACTGGCAAATATTCCTCGACAGTATCAATCCGGATGGATTGTTTCAGCAGGGCGAACCAACTACCATTACTGATGCAGCGGGCAACTACACTCTCCGAGATATACCCGCAGGTACTTACCAGGTAAGGGAAGTCCAGCAAAACGGCTGGACGCAGACGACCCCCAACCCCGCCCCCGTTACTGTTAATCCCCCAAATAACATCACCGGCATTGACTTCGGCAACTTCTTGCCACAACCAGGCGCGATCCGAGGTCTGAAGTTCCAAGACACCAACAACAATGGCACTCAGGATGCTGGAGAACCGGGTTTACCCAATTTCCAAATTCAGTTAACCAATGTCGTAGCTGGAACTGCTCCTGCTCCTGTTACTACTACCACAGACAACAGTGGCAACTACCTGTTCGCGAACCTAACCCCGGGAACCTACCGCGTCAGGGAAGTCAACCAACCTGGGTTTACCCAAAGCACGCCCCAACCGGCCGACATCGCCCTAACTTCAGGCGCTATTGTCACCGGCATCAACTTCGGGAACTTCCCAGCGCCGACGCCGACGCCGACGCCTCCACCTGAACCGCCGACGCCGCCACGGCCACCTGAACCGCCGACGCCGACGCCTGCTGCACCGACGCCGACGCCGACGCCTGCTGCACCGACGCCGACACCGACGCCTGCTGCACCGACGCCGACGCCGACGCCTGCTGCACCGACGCCGACGCCTGCTGCACCGACGCCGACGCCGACGCCTGCTGCACCGACGCCGACGCCTGCTGTACCGACAGATTTGGTTTGCCCTGAGAACTTCCCCAGGATCGCTACTCCCAATGATCCCGGCACTTCTTCAGCGGGTAATGTGATCAACGGCCCTAACGGCGACGATACGATCGTGGGTAGTGTCGGCAATGACTCTATCTTAGGGTTGGGCGGCAACGATTTGATCTTTGGTCGAGGGGGCGGCGACTACATCAATGGCAATATTGCCAACGATACTGTCTACGGAGGCATCGATAGCGATACTCTCTTCGGTGGCAAAGGCTTTGACCTGATTTTTGGCGATCGCGGTAACGATACGATTTATGGCAATCGTGGCAACGACTCTCTCTCTGGTGACGAAGGCAATGACGTATTGTACGGCGGCAAAGCCGATGACGTAATTTTGGGAGGCGCTGGCGATGACGTGCTAATTGGCGATCAAGGCAATGACACTCTCTGCGGCGGCGAGGGTAACAATACCTTAATTGGCGGCAGTGGCGATGATTTGCTCTTTGGTGACACCGGCGATAACTTGCTCTTTGGTGGCATTGGCAGCGATACCCTCGTCGGCGGCATTGGCAGCAATGGCTTTGTCTTGTCAGCGAGCGGAGGAATTGACACCATTTTCAACTTCACCGAAGGAGTGGATTCGATCGAGTTGGTGGGAGGCTTGGACTTCAATCAACTGTCATTGACCGAAACTAATGGCTCCACGGCGATCGGGCTTGCTAACAGCGACCAGATTTTGGCTATAGTGACGGGCGTGCAGCCGAGCCAGTTATCAGCTCAGAGTTTTAGCTTGTTGGTTTAGTCCGCAGATCGAACTCGGCAGTTGCAACCGATCCTACACTTGCCTGTCGTCCCAGCAGAGAGGGACTACCCGAAAGCAGAGCCTCTAAACCCATGTTTAGAGGCTCTGCCAAAGAAGGGGAACGAATTCCGTTCCCCTTCTTTGGTCAAATTTGTTCGAGATACTTTAGCAAGTCTGCCATTTCTTGCGGACTCGGCTGAAACTGGGGCATTGGTGGGGTTTGCCCGCTGGTGACTTGCCGGATCAGATCGAATTCGGATTTGCGCTCGGACACTCCGTGCAAGTTGGGCCCGACTTGACTTTCTGAAACCGATGTGTGACACCCCGCACAGTTCATTTGAAAGATGGCGGAACCCTGAAACGGGTTGCCCGTCAGGGATAGTACGCTTTTGACGTAAGGATCGGCGACTTGAAACTGACGAATTGTCATACTCGCCAACATGATGGCAACCAACACCGCTAGCGCAAATATGGCAAGTCGCTCGATCGGGTTTTTAATTTCATTCCTGGCAAGTTGGTTATTCAAAGGAGTTCAATTAAAAATAGTATCTACAAGAAAATTTATTTCTCATAACATAGCTTAATCGTTCGCAGCGGGGAGAGCAAGCTCTGAGACCCACGGAAGGCTGCTTTTGGGAAAATTCATCTGTATAAGTGCTGGTAATATTAAAAATAGGTTGTTAAATCTTAACGTTAAGGAGCTCTCATGGTAGAACCGCTACTTTCAGGTATTGTTCTGGGTCTAATCTTTGTTACTCTGGCGGGGCTGTTTTTTGCGGCTTATCAGCAGTACAAGCGCGGCGATCAGTTGGGTATCAATAAGTAAAAGGGGCTACAGTCCCTCACTCAGGCTGTCAGGGGGAGGGGGAATTGGGAATTGGGCATGGGGCATGGGGCATTAATCTACCTACTGACTTCTTCCTTCTTCCCTCTTCCCTCTTCCCTCTTCCCTCTTCCCTCTTCCCTCTTCCCTCTCCCCTCTTCCCTCTTCCCTCTTCCTTCTTCCCTCTTCCTTCTTCCTTCTTCCTTCTTCCTTCGTTAAAGATATCGATCGAGAATAGCAGCAGTTTGCAGCCCTGTTTTTTCCCAGCTAAATTGTTTTGCTCTGGCTAAACCGAGATCCCGCAAGTGCGATCGAACTTTGGCATCGACTGCAAGCTCTTGCATAGCAGAGGCAATTTCCTCGACGCTGTAGGGGTTGACTAATAAGGCTGCACCCCCCGCCACTTCGGGCATTGAAGACAGGTTAGAGGTGATGACAGGAGTGCCGCAGCCCATTGCTTCAAGCACGGGGAGGCCGAATCCTTCCCAAAGACTGGGGAAAACCAGCGCGATCGCTTGGTTGATGACTTTGGGCAAGTCGGCTGCGGGGAGGTAATCTAAGAATTTTACTCGATCGACCAATCCCAATTCTTGAACCTGCGCCTTCAGCAGCGGCGTATAGCGTTTGTCTTCCGAACCTGCTATCCACAATTCGTACTCGGAATTATGATGCAAAGCAGCAAATGCTGCTACAACTCGCTGCACGTTTTTATACGGATTGTGGCGACCGATATAAAGAAAATAATTGCTTGTTGGTAAGTCTAAAAAACGGAAAAAACTGGTATCGTATCCGGGGAAAATTGGCGTAATTAAATTAGTAGGAATATTACAAAAATTAGCGATATCTTTGGCTGTTGATTCTGAGTCGCAAATGACGTGTTGAGCCTGCCGCAGCACTTGGGGAATGTAGTAGCGGTGATAAGGTGTCAGAGGATCGAAGCGACGGGGAAATCGCAGCGCTATCAAGTCATGTACTGTAATTACATAGCGGCAACCTGCAAATAAAGGAGCTTCGGGAATTGGGGAAAATAACAGGTTAGATTTTAGCTGTTTGTAAATTTTGGGAAGTTTGGTTTGTGTCCACACCAATCGGTTGATGTGTCCTTTAATTCCTTGTTCTGGTGTTAGATTGGCGGCGATTTGGTAGCAGTTGCTATTGGGAATTTTTTTTGCTGTTAGTAATGTGGGATTGAGGGATTTTAGGTGGGGAAATAGGTTTTTGGCGTAGATGGCTAAGCCGGTTGGTTTGGAAATTAGGAAGGAGAGGTTGATTAGTAAGTTAGATTGGGGATTGGGCATGGGATAATATGTAGATTGCGGTTTTTTGGTGGGATTTTTTTTAACCGCAGAGGGCGCAGAGGACGCAGAGAGGAGAAAGGAAGAGACGGAAGATTTAAAGATATTGCTGTAAGATGTTGGCGGTTGCTTTTCCGGTTTTGTGCCAGCTAAATTGAGAGGATCTGGCTAAACTCGCAGTTTTTAAGTTCGATCGCACTTTTGAATCTGTGGCTACTGTTTGCATGGCTTCGGCTATTTCTCCGACGCTGTAAGGATTGACTAATAATGTGGCATCTCCGGCTACTTCTGGCATCGATGACAGGTTGGATGTGATGACGGGTGTGCCGCAAGCCATTGCTTCTAAAATTGGTAAGCCGAATCCTTCCCAAAGTGTAGGGAAAACTAGGGCGATCGCCTGATTCATCAGTACGGGCAATTGAGAATAGGGAACGTAACCGAGAAACTTTACCAAAGATTGTAAACCTAATTCTTCCACTTGTGCTGTCAACTGCGGCGTGTAGGCATTGGGAGGCCCTGCTAGCCACAATTCGTAATTTGCGCGATCGGGCAAACTCGCAAATGCAGCAATTAATCTTTCCAAGTTTTTGTAAGGATCGTGTCTGCCGGTATAAAGAAAATAATTTTTGGCGGGCAAGTCGAGATATCTAAAATTAATATTATCGCAAGCTAGGGGAATGGCGGTCATTTTCTGACGCGGAATCTGGAAAAAGTTAGCAACATCTGCCGCAGTTGCTTGAGAATCGCAAATAATGTGTTCTGCTTGCCGCAAAACCTGCGGTATGTAGTAGCGGAAATAAGCTGTTAAACGAGAAAACCGTCGGGGAAATCGCAAAGGAATTAAATCGTGAACTGTGACGATGTAGCGGCAGCCGGAATACAAAGGTGCTTCGGGAATTGGGGAAAACATCAGGGTGGACTGCAATTTTTTGTAAATTTTTGGTAACTCAAACTGAGTCCACAGCAGCCTGTTAATTTGTCCTTTCGGGCCGCGATTCGGTGCTAGAGTTTCGGGGATGTGATAGCAAGTATAATTTTCAATTTGCTGGGAAACAAGTAATGTGGGTTCTAGCTGTTGCAGTTGCGGGAAAAGATTAGCTGCATAAGTTCCGATTCCAGTTGGTTCAGGAGTTAAGAAGGACAAATTGATTAACAGTGAATTAGACATAATTTTAGATATCCGGCGACTGGAAGTCGCAACTACACATACAAAGTCCGCCTGCGCGGACTGAAGAAAACGGTAATAAAATCGACTTTGATATTAGTCCTATGCAAGAGGACTTTAGCTTTTGGCTAGGGGTTTTAAGCCCTGGTGGACTATTTAATTAGCCTTTAAGTTCGATCGAGCATTTGAGCTATATCGGCAGGATTTGGCAGCAGAATTGTAGCATACTCTTGGTGAATAATCTCAAAAAAACTCTTGACTTTTTTCTCGAAACGTGCAAGTCTAAAGTTCTGACTGCGCTGCTGTGCACCAGCTTGAAGTTCTGCTAGCAAATCGGGATTAACAATTAGTTGATGTGAGTGCTGGCACAGTTCCTCAACGGTATTGAACAAAAAGCCCGATCGCCCATGTTCGACAATTTCCGGTTGGCCACCGCCGTTGAAGACAATCGGAACACAACAGTTTTGCATTGCTTCCACAGTCGCCATCCCAAAATGTTCAAATCTTTGAGGATTGACTTCACCCAAACCGCAGCCGTGCCAAAAGATGCTCGCTCTAGCATAAAGTGATTTTACATCATCAAAGTCAGCATTGACTTTTAGCTCGATCGCCCTTGAATCTTGCTTCAATAAATTCTGAACCGTCTTTAAATAAGGATTTTTCGGAATGCTACTTCCGGCTAAAATGAGCCGCCATCCTTGAAATTCTTCGGGATAATCTCCTAACAAACTGCGGAAAGCTTTAATTAGTTCAATTTGCTTTTTTGTGCCCCCAGATTCAAACTGTCCCACCGCCAAAATTATTTTTTCTTTCGGCACTTTAACTGTTGCCATTTCCACGGGCGGATAAAGCAGAAAAGTTGGCTGTAGGTTCCAGCGTTTCTCCAACCACTTAACAGTAAAGTGACTGTTGGCAATAATAAAAGTGTAATCATCGACAGCAAAGTGACAGTTGCGGAAGGTATTGGGAAAGTGGCAGAAAAATACTGATATCGGTGACAGTGGTTTGACTTTTTCCAGTTGGTTCGCGTTGATAAAAATATCGTAGTTTTTGCTTTCTCTGGCAATTTCATCAAAGGGATTTTCCATATCTTCCACGATGATGCTGGAATCGATGCACTGCATTCCGCGTTTCTCGTAAAACGCCAAGGGAAGAATTTTAATTTTGCATCCTGAAAGGTTGAGTCCGTACCACGATTCTAAGTCGGAAACAGCAACTGGTTTGTTGGCGATAAAAGTAATGTCAAATTCATTTTGTAGCAGCGAGGCGATGGTAGCGACGTATTTTTGACCGCCACCAATAAAATGCAGTCCGTGATCGTAAATGGCGATCGACATTTTGCGATCGCCCCGAACCACCTGCAATCGAGACAAAATGCGATCGATCTTCATCCGACTGTAAATCACCGCCAACTTTTCCGACAACTGTGGCAATACAGTTTCAATGATTTCAGGTTTCTGATAATCAAGCAGCTTTTTAATCGCTACAAATAAACTCTCGAACAGCAAATCGTACTGCTTGTTAGTAAAAAAATCAGAAGTATGAATTCCCTTGACTAATTGCAACGGTTCATGTTTTGCCAAATACAAAAACCGATTCCGGTTGCAGAAATACTCGGTAAGTTTGCTTCCTTTACTCGAACCCCGATACTCGTGATGGGCGATTGCTGCGGGAGTATAAAGCATTTTCCAACCGCGCTTGTGGCAGCGTTTGGCAAACTCTACATCTTCAAAGTACATGACAAAATCTTCATCTATCGGCCCCACATCTTCGAGACATTCCCTGCGAAAAAGGACCGCCGCCCAACAAAGCCCTTCGACTTCCTGTTCTGTATCGTACTGTCCCGAATCTTTTTCGCCAAAACCGACATCTCGCCAATAAAAATTAGGTAATTGCTGAATACCAGCGCTGTTAATCCGCCCGTCTTTAAACAGCAATTTGCCGCTAGTCGCACCTACTTCTTTATTAGTTTCTAGCCGTTTTACAAGAATCTCTAACCAGTGACTGTCAAGGGTAGCATCGTTATTTAGAAAGGCGATATATTTCCCTTTTGCTTCGCTGATGCCGAGGTTGAGGGCTTTAGCAAAGTTGTTGGCGGAGTTGACAAAAATGCGAACTTTTGGAAATAGTTCGCGCAGGGAAGTAACGGAATCGTCTTGAGAACAATTATCAATTACAATTAAATCTAGTTGCTGTTCGGGATACGCAAGTTTTTGTAGAGATTTTAAGCAATCTTTCGTGTGGCGCAGACCGTTATAGTTGACTATAATTAACGAGCATATGGGCAGTGTGGTCATCTTTGATGCTTTATTGTTGTCGATCGAGCAATTGAGCGGTAAGCTTCTCTAAAATAGCAGTATGTTGCTGCTGCACTGCTTTAATTTGCTCTATTTCAGACTGAAAAGCTGCGATCGCATTTTGTTGAGTCTCAAGCTGTGCTGTAACTTCGGGAGATGCGCTGCTGAATTCGGATTGAATTTTTTTCTCTATAGTTTGTTGATTTTCTTGCAATTTTTGCAATTGAATGCTCAATGTTTGAACGACGCGGGTATTGGCAAAATTGTAAATTACTTGTCGTTCGAGTACGGGTCTGAGCAATTTTCGGACTATTTTTCTAACTGCAATTACTGCGGAACCCAGCCGTCTTTGGTAAGAGGTAATGGGGATGTTATAAATGTCGAAACCTGTCTTTAAAAGGGCGATGTCTTCGTCATCTTCATCTCGGGCGATCGCACTATTTTCGGTTCCCAACAACGGCGGCTCAGCAATACCAATTCGCGGCTCCAAAGTTTGCCGCAATCTATCTATTATCTTTTGAGTTGGTATTTCTTCGTAGTGCAAACTTTCCTCTCCTTTAGATAACTTACTATGACTTATTATGGAACAGGCATATTTGCTGTTTCACTCATTGTAACTAATGGTGAACAGCCATCTTTGCTGTGTGAATAATTGTAAGTAATTGTGCACAGGCAAGATGCCTGTTCAAGGGCGGGCAGGATGCCCACCCCACAAGAAAATTCATCTCTTGTTAAATCAGGATTATTGCTTCCGATATTGGCAATATCTCAATTTAAGCTAACTCAATTTGACTGTCATCACCAATCAGAAACCGCAGAGCTTTTGGACGAGCCGGCGCAATGGTTAGTTGAGCTCGCTGCCCGATCACGCTGTCAACAATTCGTTGGTGAATGCCAAGTATTTTCGCCCCTTGCAATATTACACTGTGTTCGATATCAGCATCAATCATCGTCACGCGATCGGCAATACTGCTGTAAGGCCCGATAAAGCAATTTTCAATGCGGCAATTTTCCCCAATTACCACTGGCCCGCGAATTGTAGAATTAATGACCTCCGTTCCTTCCCCTATTTGCACTCGCCCGATAATTTGACTTTTGGCGTCTACTTTTAATTCAGTTGAAGCTACGATACGGCTATCTAAAATGATTTGGTTTGCACTCAGCAAATCGTCTTTTTTCCCCGTATCCAGCCACCAACCTTCTAAATTGCAGGCTTCTACGTGTTTTTCCTGATTGATGAGCTGTTGAATGGCATCGGTAATTTCCAGCTCGCCACGGGGCGAGGGTTGAATTTGATCGATCGCCTCGTGAATAGTAGGAGCAAAAAAGTAAATCCCCACCAGTGCTAAATTCGATGGCGGGACTTGTGGTTTTTCTACTAACTCCAAAACTCTTCCTTTCTCATCAACTTTTGCCACACCGAAAGAAGAGGGATTGGGAACTGGACGCAGCAAAATCAGAGCGTCTAGTTTTTGCGTGTTAAAAATCTCTAAAAACGGATCTAGCTGATTTTCAATTAAGTTATCTCCCAAATACATAATAAACGGAGAATCGCCCAAAAACGGTCTGGCAATTTTCACCGCGTGAGCGAGTCCCGCCGGCTTTTCTTGCAAGATATAAGTAATTTTTGCACCGAAGCGAGATCCATCTCCTGTTTTCGTCTTCACCTCTTCTCCGGTTTCAGGACTAATAATAATCCCAATATCCGTAATCCCAGCCGCCACAATTCCTTCAATTCCGTACCACAGTATCGGCTTATTTGCTACAGGAACCAACTGCTTAGCACCCGTATAGGTGAGGGGACGCAAGCGTGTTCCTTTGCCGCCAGAGAGGATGAGTGCTTTCATTGGGTGAACTCTGAGTTATCCTTTAGGGTTTGCGGTGCTGGCTCGATTTGCCTGCACTTGTTCGCTCTCGTTGATTTTAAACCACCGCTACCCCACTGGCAATAGTTGTAGTGTCTTATGATACAAATGATTTATGCCGATCGAGCTTTTATAGTCCGGGACGCATAGAGCGTCAGAAACTTGGTTTTTTGCCGAATAAAGCACCTAAAAGCTGAGGTTTTTTGTCAATAAACGCGGTTTCTCAAGGTTGCGAGTGCGCCAGTCCAGATTTAATTGCGTCCCGTTTTAATAGCGGCCGTATCGGGCGATAAATTGACTACCACTATTGTTTTGATTTGTCAACCAAGCCCACATCTGATCCCCCAGAGAAAAATGCCACCATTCGTTAGGATGCTGCTGAAAACCCGCAGCTATCATCGCATTTTTTAAGATTTGCCTGTGACGGTGATATTGCTGTTCTGGTTCGCGATCTCTATTACCAAAATAATCGGGATAAGAACGTTCTGATATTTCATCAATCGGAGAACCCATATTAATTTGCCGATTATTTTCGTCCACTAAAGTTATATCTAAAGCTGCACCTGTACTGTGAGGAGGAGGCGTCGCGCGATCGAGGCTCGGTACTGCCCAAAATTGATATACGTGTTCTATAATTACTTGGCGTTTGTCTTCGGAAACCGGAAATTCGCAGCCTTGAGCTAGGGCAATTTGATTGAAAGTATAATCCACCATAAATTGCTGGACTTCCACGGGTCGATAAGCGTCAAATATCAGAATTTTCCAATTTTGATAATTTTGCTGTAGCTCAGTTTGAGCGGCGATTAAACTATCTACCACTCCTTGTCGCAAATAGTAAGGTGAATCTGCTTTGCTGTTGTGATAGGGAGCACCCAACTTTTGATAAGGGTGTGGAATTTCAAAGGCAAAATGTTCTGGTGGAATAGGGACTAAAGGTTCGCCGCATTCGTCGATTACTATTTGCTGATATGCTTTCATAATTAGATAGATTGCCTTACTTCATTACACTGCATTCTCGGGAGGGATGTTGGGAGTCTGCTTTAATTTTTTCAATAACTGGTGCAACATAAAATATATGGCGACACCGCTGACGGTGAAGCTTAATTTATACATAACTGAGGAGTGATTGGCGATGTTATTGGCATTAATCACAAACGTATATCCCGAAACATAACCGTCCCAAAGGCGTACTTTCCCGGTAGAATCGTTGGGATAGGGATTGTAAGTCCCCACAAGAGAAATTGCGATCGACATACAGGCAATAACTACAAAAAACTTTTTCAGCAACCGCGAGCTTCTAACTTGGTTTATAACGTGACTTAAGGGCAAGCACAATATAAACATAGGAGCGACAAACCACCTGACGCCGTAGGAATAGCCGCCATATCCAACTGTGCGGAAGGTATAGATTAGCATGAAAGCTACAGACGCCAGAATACCGTACAGGTAGGGAGTTTTATACGGCAATCTTCTTTGTCTCAAAACTGCCATAACACCAATAACTGAGAAGCCCAAAAGAGGAGTATGCGAGAACAATCCTCGATTGCCTAAAAACAAGGTAAAGGCATATTTCAGCGTCCCTAAAAAGCTCTTCTGTGTCGCCAGTCCTGACAGATTTTCCTTGCTAAAAAGAGATCCCGGGTACTCCCACAGCGCGGCATTCATTGCGGGCGGGACTATACTGCCCGAAAGATATATATTTAAGCCGAAATAAGTTACTAATAAAGGAATACATGATAGGAGAAATACAGAAGCAGCCTTGATTGATTTGGTTGTAAAAAAAACTAGATAAAAAGGAATAAATAAAAAGCACGTGATGTCAATATTCCCCGCAATTGATACCAAAATACCGCAAAGGATAACATTTCGGATGTCGTTAATTTCAAATTTTAATAAGTAATATAAACTGACTATCAGACATACGGCAGCGAGGCTATGATTGTTAAAAGTAAGTGAATAAGGCAAAATCAAAGTTCCCGTTGCAGCCAAAAATGTTGTTAAATTCGCCCACCCTTCCTCTATCTCAAATATTTCTATCAAAATTTTGTGAAAATAAACTAAACCTATACAAGAGAGGATTCCCACAGTTGTCAAGGTCACGACATAATAAGTTAATCCCAAATTATTCGACAAATCAATACCGCAGAGGTTTCTTAATAAGAAATAAACTGCCGCTCCCATAAGTGCTGGCAGCGGCGGTTTATCCGAATAGAAGTGGTTGTTGTAAAAATACTTGTCGATGGTAAATAATTTGGAGTCTCCCAATTGAGAGTTATCCAGCGTAAAAGTTTGATATTCCACCAAAGATTTAATAGTGGCTATTCTAGAAGCATCAGCAACAGATTGGATATCGGCTTTCGTCAGCAGAGCCAGCAAAATAAAATACATTAAAAAAACTCTGACATTCTTGTCGCGTGGGATCGGCTTTAATCGTTCTAAAAATTGCATCGCTTTTATGGGGTTGAATATATATAATAGTGACGCGACCCCCTGGTGGCAACCACAAAATGTCAAGATAGTTTACGTTTTGTAGGGCAGGCAAGATGCTTGCCCTATTCACAGTTGGGTTGGGGTCGATCGACAGCGAAACCTCAACCTCCTATTACTAACTTTGGCGGTAAGCAACTACCGCATAAAACGGGTCGCCACTTGCTATTCGCAGCATTTGCATAAAACTCGGCAAGTTAGGCTTGCGAACAATTACTTCCGGCTTGCTAAATCCGGGTATATTCGCTCCTTTGACAGAATCAAAGTAACCCTTGACTAATTCTACCCGATCGCCCTCGGAACCTTCCCGCCAAGCCGCGATCGCCTTTTGATAAAACATCCGGTTGGAAAAACTCATAATTGCTACGCCCCCCGGCTTCAAAATCCGGTGAATCTCGGCAAAAATCGCATCTGGGTGCTGCAAATACTGTACCGAAACGCAGTTGACAACCGCGTCAAATTCTGCATCCGGCAGTGGCAATTTGGGATTTGCGTTCAAATTTTGCACGAAATAATGATTCAGCCTGCGATTTTTTGCCAACTCCTCTTCATTCATGCCGTGCCCTTCGACATGGGCAAATTGCATCTCGTCGGGCAAGTGAGAAACCCAACTGCTCATCATATCAAAAATCCGAGTATTCGGTTTCAGCCGTTCCCGATATAATCCGGTGAGTTGCTCAATAAATCCATCGTCTACGTGAGTCACAAACCGGGGAGCGGAATAGAACAAATTGTCGTCGGTGTCGTCTAACTTGGTGCGTTGGTCGGGTGGAAGCAACATAAATTCTGATTGCAAACTAGATTTACTCTTCCTAGTTTAAGAACAATAAGAATTGTTAACATATCCGGCAGAAGGCGGATTCCCGGTTTTAGCGTAGCAGTCGATCGCCAAAAAACCTGCTGGCATCCTTTGGGCTGACCGCTTTTCCCTGGCTGGTACTGTGCTGCTTGTGGCCAGAAGACGGTTTGCCGACTTCCAGCATTGGCGACAAACTGCAACAGGTAGGCGGGACGTTGACAGGCGCGATCGATCGCATGGAAGAAAGAGGCCTAGTCCGCCGAGAGAGAGACAGTCGCGATGGCCGCATTTGGCTGACAGACTCCGCGAGGGAACTGCAAGACGTATTGCCCCCGCTGGTAGCTGAAATCCGAGATCGAGCTGTCGAGGGGATTTCAGAGGCCGATCGATAACTCTTTTGCCCACTGATCGATGGGGCGATCGTCAATCTTTCCTAAACCGACAAATCAATCTTTATTAGTAAAGCGCAGCAGCATCTACCTCGACTACATTACAAATAACCGTAAAATACTACACACTCTTAAAAAAAACAGTGCAACTTCCCTACACGAATAGCACCGCACCCGCCGGACAAATCGGCCACAAATCCGTTGAATTCTGGCAACGGGTGCCGCCGGGAACTCCGTTAATGGCGATCGTCAGTAACGATTTGTGGGTAATTGCCAACTTCAAATAAACGCAACTGGCAAACATGAAACCAGGCAAAAAAGTAGAAATCAAATTAGATGCTTTTGGTGGTCGAAGTTTGAAGGTCATCTCGATAGTTTCTCCCCTGCTTCTGGCGCTCATTTTTCGTTATTGCCTCCGGATAATGCGACTGGCAACTTCACCAAAGTCGTGCTACGGATTCCTGTCAAAGTTGTATTTGATGCCGAAAGCTTTAAAGGCTATGAATCGCGAATTGCACCGGGGATGTCTGTTACGGTAAATGTTGAACTGAAATAAGGGAAGAACACGGATACACGGATACACGGATGAATTTACCGGGCATTTGATTTGTTTGGGTTAAGGGCGACTAGCAGGAGAAATCCCCAACTTCTTGGAGCAGTTTGAGAACTTTGAGCAGTCGGGGATTTTATTTGTTTCGGTTAATAAATCCCATGCCACTTCCCCACAACTTGGCCAATTGGAACTTGATTGCCGTTGGACTTTCCCTCCTAACGTGCAGTCAGACCAATCGATAAACCTGAGTTGTTTTCACGAGTAAGCACCACCGAACTTCTATCAAATCTTTCTACCTTCAATATCGACCGACTATGTGAGTGCCTATCCAGGTTAATACTGTCGCACCGCATACACATTGAAATTATTTAATGCAGCAGGCAACAAAGCATTCTTCTCAATCGTTACTTCAAAACCGTAATTTTCTAGGATAGATTGAAACTGTTCCAATCTATTGTCGATATCGTGGACTTCAGCAACAATTTGCTTTACTTTTATCCAATCATTTGGTTCTATACCTTGAAGCACAGCAAGTTCCTCTCCTTCCACATCTATTTTAAGCAGATCTATCGAGTCAATAGATAAGTCTTCGATCGCACGAGACAAGGTTCTAATTTCACCACTAACTTGAGTAGTTTTAAAAAAATAGTCCGTCTGTTCTTGTCCGATGGCATTAATCATCACCTCTCTTTGAGCTATCTTTTCCTTTGGTCTTTCGGTAGAGTTCCCTGGCATATTAGGGTAAAATATAAAAACTCGCTCTGCATCATTCTCTGAACCTAAACCATATTTACAGAGCGAAACATTCGTCAGATTATGAAGTTCGATATTATTACTTAATACTGTAAATACTGGTTCGATTGGTTCAAAAGCAAAAATTTTCAAATTCTTTTGAATCTGATTAATAAACTACACAAAAAGACCGATATTTGCACCTACGTCAAAGATACAATCACCTTCCTGAACAACAATATTGTTTTGAACATATTGCTGTTGTGAAAAAAATTCTGAATATATATATTCGGTTTCTCTTTGACTTAAGGAATAGCATTCTAATCCATTTGGTAGGTTTATCTTTTCCATCTTTCTAATTAAAATATTCCTAATTGATTTATTTTTAAATCTTAAGCAGCCTAACTTATGATTATCACTTAGAATTATATTGTATTTACGGTACAATATTGATTTATTTTTAAATCTTAAGCAGCCTAACTTATGATTATCACTTAGAATTATATTGCATTTGCGGTACAATACACAGACTTATTAAAAAGGTTGCCAACAAAACAACTCTATGGTATACTAGAAGATTGTGAATATTAATCAAAAGTAAAGTAACAAGCCGGGAGAAATCAAAATGACACAGCAAACCCTGCACGGAACCAGCCGCAAAAGAAAAAGAACATCCGGTTTTCGCGCCAGAATGCGTACCGCAACCGGTCGATTGGTAATCAAAGCTCGTCGCAGCAAAGGTCGCCACCGCCTCGCGGTCTAGCACTGCATCAAGGTTGAGAGGCCTCAACGATCGCCCTACGCCATGTTGCCCGAGACAAACCGACTTAAGCACCGAAAAGACTTCAGCGCCGTATACCGCAAGGGAATGCGCCGTAACTCGGCCCATTTCAGCTTAAGAGCTCTGCGTAAACCAAAAAGCGCCGAATTTGCCAAACCGACAGCCGAAAAATCCTTGCAGCCAACTCGCACAGGCATTTCCATCAGCCTGAAAGTCAGCAAACGCGCTGTAGTCCGCAACCGGATTAAGCGTCAGATTCGGGCAGCTTTGCGACAGCTATTGCCCCGATTAAGGTTCGGGTGGGATTTAGTAATTGTCGTGCGTCCGATCGCACAAGAGTGCAATTATGCAGAAATTCTGCAAGAATTAGAGCAGTTGTTGGTAGAAGCCGAGGTACTAGATGGGAATTCGAGAGGAAGTATATTATGAAGGCGGCCCCGCGCCGGGAGACTTGATCCTCAATTTACTCCTGGGGCTGACAGTCGTCGGAATCCCCCTAGCAGTAGGAGGAATTGTCCGGGCTCTGTGGCTGCGGTATCGGATCACGAGCCGCCGAGTGTCCGTAACTAGCGGTTGGATGGGGGGCGATCGCACAGACGTTATCTACTCAGATATAGTCAAAATCGTCACAGTACCTCGCGGTTTCGGGACTTACGGAGACATGGTGCTCACCATGAAAAATGGCAGCCGCTTGGAACTCAGAGCTATGCCGAAATTTCGAGCAATGTATGACTACATTAACGAAAAACTGCCCGTAGCCGCTCAAAAAGCAAACGCGGCCCAAGCTAAATAACCGAACCGCTTCGCCCTCAAATCAGGGTAAAGTGAGTGCGAGTATTGGCAAACTCATTACAACAAACCCGCAGACTGGGCGGTCGATCGACGGGCAATGTCCTAAGATAGAGACAAAACCCTAAAAATTGAGGCGGCTCGCCTTCAGCGGGTAAAAATAGTTCTCAACAGCAAACATAGAGCACCTAAATTAACTCAAAGCGAATGGATTTCGGTATCTCGTTTCTCTCCAACAACCTCATGCTCCCGATCCTAGATTTTTTCTACGGGATCGTGCCAAGCTACGGTTTAGCGATCGTAGCTCTGACGCTCGTGATTCGCTTTGCTCTTTATCCTCTCAATGCAGGCTCTCTTCGCAATATGCGGCGCATGAAAGTAGCGCAGCCATTGATGAAAGAGCGAGTAGATCAAATTCAAAAACTCTATAAAGAAAATCCTGCAAAACAGCAGGAGGAAATGAGCAAAGTATACAAAGAATTTGGTAATCCTCTAGCAGGATGCTTCCCGTTGGTGCTGCAAATGCCAGTGCTGTTTGCACTGTTTGCAACGCTCAGGGGTTCGCCGTTTTCTGACATAAACTACAGCGTAAACGTTCAAGTTTTGCCCAAAGAACAAATCGAAACTGTTCAACCGCAAGCTTTTGCTACACCGCCACAAAATATTTACGTCACAGGTACTTTTCATGCTCCTGTTGTGGGCGTAATTCCAGGCGGCGACAAACTCGCAGTCGGCGAAACAACCAAGATTAATTTTCAAACCCCAGAGGGCAAACCTCTCAAAGCTCTAGCGGCAGAAAATAAGAGCGAAATCGACTTTGAACCCGGCTGGAAAGTCATCAAAGGCGAAGAAGTCGTCAAGGTAGATGAACAGGGCAACATCACGGCCTTAGCGCCCGGTGAAGCCACAGTTCAAGGTACAATCCCCGGATTGGCTACTAACAAAGGATTCCTGTTTATTGAAGCTCTAGGCCGCGTTGGCGCGATCGACTCAGACGGTACACTCCACTGGGATATTTTGGTAATGATCCTGGGCTTCGGCATCAGTTTGTACATCAACCAAACCCTTTCAGGACAAGCACAAGGGCCAAACGACAACCCCCAACAGGCTACAGTTAACAAACTGACGCCCGTCATATTTTCAGGGATGTTTTTGTTCTTCCCGCTGCCCGCCGGCGTGTTGATGTATATGCTGATTGCTAACATCTTCCAGACAGTTCAAGCGTTTATTTTGTCGCGAGAACCGCTGCCGGAAAACCTGCAAAAAATAGTAGACGAAGCAGAGGCGAAAACAAAAAAAGATCAGGGATTAGATGCCCTTCCCTTTGAGCCAAAGCGTGCCAAGAAAAAGGCTTGATTTTAACAACAATGAAAGACTCTCAAATGCAGCGCGGACAGGCATGGTTAGAAGAATTGCTACAACTGTCCGCAATTCCTTCAAAAGTGGTATGCGAACAACAAAAAGATTGCTATTGGATGAAAATAGATGAAAGCAATCTGACTCGAGAACAAGTTGCAATCTTAGTCGGGCCAAACGGTAATGTAATAGATGCCATTCAATACCTCTGTAACACGGTTCAGAATATAGGTCAGGAAGTAGAGGAGTCAATTCCTTATACAGTTGAACTAAATGGCTATCGCATCCGCCGCCAAGAGGAATTGCGCTCGATGGCAGAGTACGCAGCAGATCAAGCCCGATCGACGGGAGTTGAAGTTGAAATAAAATCGCTGTCTTCGGCAGAACGCCGTCAAGTCCACAGCTTTTTGAGCGAATGTGAGGACATAGAAACTTACAGTCAAGGGCAAGAACCCGATCGGCGTTTGGTAGTGCGGCTGCGCTGACGCTAAAGAAGGAAGAAGGAAGGAAGAAGGAAGAAGGAAGAAGTTAAAAATTAACTATTCCTTTTGACCTTTGAATTCAAGAAGTAGGAAGGTAAAAGATTATGGAGACAATTTATATCCCTCATCTACTCACAAAAACTGAGCGGAAAGAGGTCATTGATTTTGAAGAATTTATCCCCGATTTAGAAACTCTTACTCCGGTGCGGGGGCGACTGCAAGTGGCTCACCAAGGGAATTATCTTGAGGTGAAGGCGAAAGCAGAAACAATAGTTACTCTCACGTGCCACAGATGCTTGAAACAATACAATCATCGTTTGGTACTCAACTCATCGGAACTAATCTGGCTCGAGGAAACAGCAAATCAAACAGATTCAAGTTCAGCAGAAATAGAAGTTGCTTTAGAAGATTTGGTGGAAAATTTGTCCCCAGGTGGCTATTTCTCTCCGAGCGATTGGGTGTACGAGCAAATGTGTTTGGAACTGCCGCACAAACAGATATGCGATACTGAATGTCCGGGAATTTCTTTAACTGATGATGCAAATACAGAAAGCTCAGAAACAGTCTCAGACAGTCGCTGGGCGTCTCTGGAAGCACTTAAACGGCAATTGCCTTAGTCAGTTGACTAATAACTAATGACTATTTTTAGCGACGAGTTTGAACTACTGCTGCGATCGCGCTACCCCCTAATTTACATTCCCACACGGGAAGAAGAGCGCGTAGAAGCGGCGATCGCCCAATGCGCCAAAAAACAGGGTTCTCGCGCTGTCTACATCTGGGATTTTGTTGATGGCTACCAAGGCAATCCCAACGATACCGGTTTTGGCAAGCGCAATCCGCTGCAAGCTTTGGAATTTCTCGAAAAATTGCCCGCCTCCGCGCCGGCAATTTTTATTCTGCGAGACTTTCAGCGGTTTTTGGAAGATGTCTCGATTTCCCGCAAGCTGCGGAATTTGGCGAGACTCCTCAAATCTGTACCCAAAAATATTGTCATCGTATCTCCTTTAATTTCCATCCCGGAAGACCTCAGCGAAGTGATGACAGTTTTGGAATTTCCCCTGCCTGCGGCGGCGGAAATCAAAATTGAGGTAGAAAGGCTGTTAGGGGCTACCGGACAAGCCATTGAAGGGCGTTTGCTGGACGAAACAGTGCGCTCCTGTCAAGGGCTGTCGATCGAACGAATCCGCAGAGTTTTGGCAAAGGCGATCGCCACCAGAGGCGAACTCCATCCCGACGACGCAGAACTGATTTTAGAAGAAAAGCGCCAAACAATTCGCCAAACTCAAATTCTGGATTTTTACCCAGCCCGCGAAAATATTTCCGATATCGGCGGTTTGGACAATCTCAAAGAATGGCTGCTGCGGCGCGGCGGTGCTTTTACCGAACGAGCCCGCCAATACGGTTTGCCGCATCCCAGAGGTTTGTTGTTAGTCGGAATTCAAGGAACGGGAAAATCCTTAACAGCAAAGGCGATCGCCCACCACTGGCATTTGCCTTTACTGCGGTTGGATGTCGGGCGCTTGTTTGCCGGATTAGTCGGGGAATCAGAATCCCGCACCAGGCAAATGATTCAGCTAGCGGAAGCTTTGGCCCCCTGCGTGCTGTGGATTGACGAGATTGACAAAGCTTTTGCGGGATTAGACGGTAAAGGGGATTCCGGGACAACGAGCCGGGTGTTCGGGACTTTTATTACTTGGTTGGCCGAAAAAACTTCCCCGGTGTTTGTGGTAGCAACAGCCAACAACATCCAGTCTTTGCCGCCAGAAATGCTGAGAAAAGGCAGGTTTGACGAAATATTTTTTGTCGGTTTGCCCAGCCAGGAGGAACGGCGGGCGATTTTTGAGCTACATTTGTTGCGGTTGCGATCGCACAGCATCAAAAATTACGATTTAGAGCGCTTGGCTTACGAAACTCCCGATTTTTCAGGGGCCGAAATCGAGCAAACTTTGATTGAAGCAATGCACATTGGGTTTAGCCAAAATCGAGACTTTACCACAGATGATATTTTAGAATCAGCTAGTCAGATGGTGCCTTTAGCCAGAACGGCTCAAGAACAAATCCAGTTTCTCCAAGATTGGGCCGCTGCGGGGAAAGCTCGCCTTGCTTCTAGATACGGCAGTTTGAGCCGCCGGATTCAAGGTTAAGCTTTTGAAGTCAGTAGTCAGTAGTTAGTAACCAGTTGTCACTTGGCAGTTACCAGATTTTACTCAACATTCAGCACTCAACACTCAACAGTCAACCTTCTTCCTTTTTCCTTCTTCCTTTTTCCTTCTTCCTTCTTCCTTCTTCCTTCTTCCTTCATTTGCGGTTTTATGAACAGTGTATATAGCGTTTTCAAATTTTTAGTGGGTTTTCTGCTCGCGATCGTCCTGATGGCAGGTGCTAGCGTGGCTGCTGCACTTTACTTTGCCGCTAAGCTAACTACTGTGCCCGAAAAACCTGTTTTTCCCAACGACAAAACAGCAGTTCAGGTTGCCGGCGCTGGGCCCAAGTCAACAGCCCAGGCTAGCCCAGTTTCTACATCTAGCGATGCCCCGTCTCCGAAACCCCTGGAACCGGGAGCTTACCGAGCTGTGGTGACTCAGCCGATCGGCTTAATTCTCCGGGATACTGGTAGCCGAGACTCGAACCGCATTGGCGGTGTTGGTTACAAGGAAAAAGTCGTAGTTTTGGAAGAGTCGCCCGACAAAGAGTGGCAGCGAATTCGGATTGAGGATGGCAATCGCGAAGGTTGGGTCAAAGGTGGCAATACTGAAAGAGTTGAGGGCGAATAGGACTTAGACAAAAAATATACTCCTCTGATTGTGAGGGCAGCGAAGCAATCGTAGTGTGCAGGTTGTTTACCAACCCCGGGTTTTTCCCTGTCTGTGGTTCCCACTAGCGAGATACATATTTATAAATAAAAGTCAAGTTAAATTTATTTACGATATTTGCGATAGCAGTTTGATGCGCTGACACTGCGGGTGCGCTCGCCCCTGCAAAATCCTGAATTTGACATAAAAGCCCAGCAGACAAAAGGTTTCAACAGCTAAAACTCAACAGAAAAACTCGAAAATACATAATCCTAACTTATGTTATTCAGGAGAGTATGTTAAGAAACTTAGCAAAATTTTAAGGTTAGTTGCAAAACCCAGGCTGTTGTCCCTGGCGCAGAGGCAAGAGTGGTAGCTTGGATTACAAGATGTAAGTTTTCAGCTTAACAGCTACCAACAATAAAAAATATGTACGACAAACGTCCCGATCGAGATTTGGCGACTGCTGCTGTTACTGCGGCTTTGGGAGCTGGGGTCGTTACCTCTTTTGCGGTGAGCAGAGGGCAAAACCCGCTGGTAGCCATCGCAATTACTGTTTTTGCAGCGGGAGTAGCTGTAATTTGCGATCGGTTCGACTTAATTTAACTCAATTGGCGTAAGTCCCACGCTGTAATTGTACTCAATTCAGCGTTGGGATATAAGCCAAGCAAGGTCTATGAAATAATCAAAAATTTCCTGATTTCTCACAAAAAGATGGTAAGATATAAGTGGTTGCGACCCACCCACTCGGCTGCAAACAACAGGTCACAGTAGCATTAGTATGCTTACCAAGGATAACTGCGAGAGAAAAGGGGAAAAGACAAACCGCTGGTTATTGGGATACGTCAAACATGTGAAATACAATCCAAGTTTGTCATACGGAATAGTTTTTTGCCTTGGGAAACAGGGTTTCTGCGTGGGTTCCCTACGAAGGGATAAAGGCTGCAAAGCCAGAGATGCTGTGTAAGACTTGGATCGTCTTGAGTGACGAATATTCAGCAATGGATATCCCCAACAGAGCAACGGCAAATAAGACACGAAGCCTACACGCTCACCGCAAGGTTAGTGTTAGGTATTTCACTACAAAGTCAACTTATCAAAAAATCCCCGCCCTATTTGCAACTAGCAAAAGTGGGGATTTTTAGTGGCTAGTTTTTTGGTTAATCAGCGGTACTTTCCTAGACGCAATCGCCACATGAAGAAGCCGCGTTTCTTAACAAAAAACCTGCGATTTCAGGCTCTTTACCAGACAACAAATTAAGGTGATGACAGCCTGCTCGCAAGTCTTGTGGTAATTTCAGCTGCAGCCAGATAAAATATTAGCCAGCACTACCCCACAACTTATTCTCTTTTGACCTTAAAGGCTAAGACTATACCTGCAAACTTTTTTGCTGAGTCTCGCGTCTCTAGAAGCAGCGATGCTATCTTGGTTATTACCTGTAATTATTTTTGACGGTATTAAAAAAAAAAAACGGGTGCTTCGCGCTTTTCATGTAGAACTTAGCGTTGGTAGAATCCAAGCCAAGCGTGCCAAAAATCATTTTTGGCAGCTTGCTCACACAACCCACCCACAATTTCACACTAAAAAATTATGGAATCTCTTGCTTACCTCGAACTTGCTCTTGTTTGCGAAGCACCCGCAGAGTCGAAAATTTTTGATGAGCTCAAGTGGCAAAACCTATCGAGTCAGACTTACGTCCGTTTGCTGTCTCTGGCTTTGATGCTGTCGGTTTTGAGTGCAGCCGGTGCGGCTTTTGCTCAAATAGATCCGGGATATCCAAATTTGCGCTCTGTTCAAGACAGGTTGCGGGAACTCGGCTATTTTCCCAGATCTTCGACTGGTCAACTCGGCCCGGTTACTAAACAAGCGCTGACTAACTTTCAGCGAGACTATCAACTGTCGCTGACTGGTAGGCCCGATCGAGCTACTGTGATAGCACTCAACAGTTTTGCCAGGGACGATCGACCTTTTAATACTATTTATACAAATTCTCGGGAGCTGCGTTTTGGAGACGCAGGTGCAGGTGTTTCTGCTCTCCAGCGCAGGTTGCAGCAGCTAGGCTACTTCAGCGCGCGTCCCACAGGGAGTTTTCGCGAAGTTACTCAAAATGCGGTTAGATACTTCCAGCGAATTAATCGACTGCGGGTGACGGGAGTTGCCGATAGGCAAACTTTAGCTTTGTTGTTTGGTTCCACCCGACCTGTTCCCCCCGTTACGCTTCCAGGGAATATTTCGGGAAATGGCGGTTGCAAAGGGCTGCGCTTCGGGGACACAGGGGCGACGGTAGACTTGATCCAGCGGCAATTAAAAGCTTTGGGCTATTTTGAAGGCGGCGTTGACGGCAAGTTTCGCGAACGCACTCTCTACGCTGTGACTCGTTTTCAGCAAGATTATAATCTGGTTTCTGACGGTTGCGCTGACACTGCTACTTTGACTGCTATCGATGCCCAGATGAGGGCAGCTCAAATTACCTCATTGACTGAGGAAAATGACCAACAGACTAATTCCGGAGATTTCCTGGAGTTGGGCGACAGAGGCCGACAAGTAGAATTTGTGCAGCGGCGGCTGCAAGAATTGGGTTATTACAGGAGCCAGATTCACGGTTGGTTCGATCGACCAACCCAAGCAGCTTTGATCCGCTTTCAGAGAGATAGCGGGCTGTTCGGGACTGGAAGGGTCGATCGCAGCACTCGATCGGCTTTGCGGCAAGGCAACAGGCAGGCAGCAGCGCCTGTGCCGCAAATCGCCACTGGTCTGCGACGGGGCGATACTGGGCCTGCTGTCCGACAACTTCAGTCTTCGCTCAGAAGTCTGGGCAAAAACCCCGGCCCGGTGAACGGAGTATTTGGAGCCGAGACCGAGTTTGCACTGCTGTCGTTTCAGCAGGAACGCAATTTGTCACCGGCGACGGGTATTGCCACTCCGGCAACTTTGGCGGAGATCCAAAACGGATTAGCAGGGCGGTTAGCTGTTCCTGCTGTTCCTGCTGTTCCTGCTGTTCCAATTAGCAGTAGTTTGAACTCTCGATCGAGCATTGAGCAATTACAAAGGCGGCTGCAAGACCTCGGCTTTTACACAGGCTCGATCAGCGGAGTTTTTGATACTCCGACGAGAGACGCCCTCGATCGAGCTCAGCGCAGTTACGGGGTTAGCAGCGACGATTTGTTGAGCCAAACTTTTTAGCCCCAGGCTTGCGGACGCTACATCAAAGAAATCGGGTTTCTGCTGTCCAACTCCTTCCTGAAATGATGTATTTTTCTTAAGAAACCCGGTTTCTGCGTAACTGCGATCGCACTTGGGCTACCGATTTTTGTTAAAAATTGTAACAAGCCGTACTTGAAATGCGAAAATAGTGTACTATCACTCGACTGAATCCGGGGCGCTGCTGCCGTTGTGGGCGATCGACCTCGGACAAGACCAATTGCTGGAAACCAAAGACGGCCATCCCATCCGCAAAGCTTCGTGGCAAACCGTATGAATCGTTAGCTGGCAGTCTAGCAGGTGCAACCCAGACTTTTCAGCTTGCTTCATGCCAATTTTCAGAATCGAGTCGTTGTTAAATTCGATCGTTCTGTTGCACTGAACGCAGACTAGGTGGTGGTGGTGATGCGGGTAAGGCTGGTTTATTTCATAGTGTTTGTGACCTTCTGCGAGTTCGAGTTCGCGGAGGAGGCTCATCCTTGCCATTAACTTTAAAGTTCGGTAAATGGTGGACAAGCTAATGTTTTCTCCGCGATTTTTTAACAAAGTGTACAAATCCTCCGCACTCAGGTGATTGCCTTTGGGGAGGTTCTGAAACACGTGCAAGATGGTTTCCCGTTGGGGAGTCATCCGCCAGCCTTTGTCATTGAGTTCGGATTTGAATGAGGACGCGGTATAAAGTGCCATAGTGACCCTCTCAAGAAAGTCTGCCTATTGACAATAATACACAACGATCGAGATATTTTGCAAATATCGCAGCTTATTGAAAAAAGATTGAGGAAAAAATTTGGTTTTTGATATTTTTTGACTTTTAACAAGCTTTATGACTTGCTGCAGAGGACAGAGAAGTTGTTTAGAAGTAAATATTTTTACTTCTGCCGAATGCCTCATGCCTTCTGCACAAGTGCCGAATGCCTTGCTCCCTGATTAATCGCGCTGACTGGCCGGCCAAATTTAAGTCAGAGACTCCAGATAGTCGCGCACGCGGTTGCGACGCTTGGGTTGGCGGAGTTTTTGCAAAGCTTTGGCTTCAATTTGGCGGACTCGCTCGCGGGACAAGTCGAGCGCGCGACCGATTTCTGCCAGCGAATAGGGGTGTCCGTCGCCCAAACCAAAGCGCATCAGAATTACATCTCGCTCGCGGCTGGTCAAATCTGCCAGCAGTTGCTGCAAGTCGCGGTGCAGAGCTTCTCGCATCAGCATTTCTTCTGGGGAGATGCTGTCGGTTTCGAGCAAGTCGCCCAACTCTGTATCTTTTTCGTTGCCCACTTTAGTTTCCAAAGAAACAGAACGGGGGACTCGCAGCAAAACTTCTCGGACTTGGGGCGCCGTCATGTCCAACTCGACAGCGATATCTTCGATCGTAGCTGTCCGACCTTTTTCTTGAGAAATTTTGCGCTGGGCTTTTTTGATTTTGTTAAGTTTTTCGGTGATGTGGACGGGGAGGCGAATGGTGCGGCTTTGAGTGGCGATAGCCCGCGTAATTCCCTGCCGAATCCACCAGTAGGCATAGGTGCTAAACCGATAGCCCCGCGTCGGGTCAAACTTTTCTACAGCTCGCTCCAGTCCGAGAGTACCTTCTTGTATTAAGTCGAGCAATTCTAAACCGCGATTTTGATATTTTTTCGCCACCGAAACCACCAGGCGCAGGTTCGCCTTAATCATGTGGTCTTTCGCTTCGACGCCTTCGGCTTGAACTCTTTCGATCGCCTCGACTGTCATCTCTGCTAACTCTGCCCACTGGCGCTTGCCTTCGGACATAATTCGCTTGAGTTCTGGCACGTCACCCACGCCGGCGGTTAATGCCCAGCGTTCCAGGGAAGGTTTATGTCCCAACTGTGCTGCTAACCGATCGCGCACTTCAATTAAATGCACGAAGCGCCCAATTAGCCCTTCTTCCTGGGAGGCGACGGTGTTGCGTAATTCCAGCAATTTGATATAGCGCTGAACTTTTTGAGCTTCCGAGACTTCTTCGTCTCTACCCAAGAGACGAACCCGACCTATTTCTTGGAGGTACAGGCGCACTAAATCTGTAGTGCGGCGGCTGGCATTTTTTTGCAATTTTGCTGCTGGGTCTGCATCTTCTGTCTCTGCTGGGTCTTGGTCGAGCAGTTCGTCTCCAGCTTCTTCAGCATCTTCATCCAACACATCACCTTGCAAGGGATTGACTCGCAGTTGTTCGTCGAATTCAGCTTCAGCGTAAAAAGAGGTGGCTGGCATAGTGATTTTCTCAGTTGCTCCGGGTGAAAAGATGCTACGCTTAGCGGTTATTTATAATTATGATGCCCACTTTGTTAAAACGAAGCATCACCGCTTTGTGTTTCTTTACTAACTTTCCTGACTTTTCTGCTGTTGTTCGATCGAACTTTTGCTGCCCCACTTGTTTTACCAAGATTCTGGAAAACGCTAAGAACTTTCTGATGTAACAGGTTGAAGGCCCGGAAAGTGTGTTGTACTTCTTTGTTTATGTAGCTAGTATAGATAGTGACTGGCTAGAAACAAGTGACGTTAGTCAGAAGTTAAGTTAATCTTCATCACCGATAAGCTGGTTCCCGATCACTTCGGAAAATTAGCGATTTTTTTAATAAAACTTTATATAACTCGGCGCTCTAGATTAAAAATATCTTAGTGAACGCAGAAGTTTAATCCATTACAGAATATGAGCTTCAGAGTTTTTACAGTCCGCAGTACCGAGTTAGCGACTGACGCAAAAACCGGGTTTCTCGACAAAACTTCTGGATTAAAACCTAGAAGTTTGAGGAAGAAACCCGGTTTCTGGATGTCTTTTGCGTAAGTCGCGACTTTGAGGGGGCGATCGGTCGATAATTGTTTTGCTGTTGGCTGCTGCTTGCCCGGTGAAATCTTCCAAGATCACCAAGATCGGAAACCGGGTTTTTTGCACTCTGCCTGCATAGAAAGCGCAGGTTTTTCCTCGCTGTTACCGGGTTAAGCGGGTTTTAGTGAGAATGGTGCGATCGGGCGCGAGTCAAATCAAATTAAAATTGCTAGCGTGGGTAAAGTTTCATGAGTTCCCTCACCTGTTCGGCGTGATACGAACTGCGAGTTAAGGGAGAAGCGACAACTTGCAAAAATCCCAAAGATTCGCCAAACTTTCTCCAAGCATCAAACTGTTCCGGAGGCACAAAGTTTTCTACGTTCAAGTGCTTTTGAGTCGGTTGCAGGTACTGTCCAACTGTTAAAATATCGCAGCCGACAGCCCGTAAGTCCTGCATCGCCTCCCGAATTTCGGCGTCTGTTTCCCCCAGTCCCACCATGATGCCGGATTTGGTGTAAACCCCAGGTGCGAGTTCGCGACTTCGCTGCAATAGTTCCAAGGTGCGATCGTACTTTCCTTGCGGCCGCACCTTGCGGTAAAGTCGCTTTACGGTTTCGGTATTGTGGTTGAGTACCTCTGGCCGGGCTGTGAGAATGATTTCTAAAGCCTGCCAGTTGCCGCACAAGTCGGGAATCAAAACTTCTATAGTTGTATCGGGCATCGCCGATCGTACTGCTTGAATGCACTCGACAAACTGAGACGCGCCCCCATCCGGCAAATCGTCCCGGTTGACAGAGGTAATCACGACGTGGTTGAGTTTGAGCCGCTGCACCGCTTGCGCCAATCTTTGGGGTTCCGTGGGATCTAATGGTTGGGGCTTTTTCTCAAAATCAATGTCGCAGTAAGGACAGGCGCGGGTACAAGCCGGGCCCATAATCAAAAATGTCGCAGTACCTGCGTTGAAGCATTCGCCGATGTTCGGACAGGAAGCCTCTTCGCAAACCGTATTCAGGGATAAATCCCGCAAAATTTCTTTGACGTTGCCGACGCGCTCCCACTGGGGGGCTTTAACTCGCAACCACTGGGGCTTAACTGTCACGTCTGTCTCCGCCTGAGTAGTGTTTTACAAATCATTATATACGAGCTTGCTAAATTTTAACTTGAATGTGATAAGCTAAAAATATAGTGACTAATTTCGGGATGTAGCGCAGCTTGGTAGCGCACCTCGTTCGGGACGAGGGGGTCGCAGGTTCAAATCCTGTCATCCCGATTATAAAATTAAATTGGATATTCCGCAGCAAGTGAGTTTGTTTTGGGCGATCGTCCGGCTGTGTATATTTGTGGTTGGGATAAATTAATGGATCGGGCGATTCCCTACGGGATAGCTGCGCTTCACGGGCGTGTTAATTTGCCTTTGCTAAAAAATTAACTGTAGCGACTGTTTTGGCAGAGGGAATTAGAGAATAAGGCGTAAAGAATCACAGCAGCAGTAGAGAGTAGCGAACAAGTCTTTGCCTTCTCCCTCTGTGAGGATTTGGGACTGTGTTTAATCACACGTACTTGCTCAATGCTGAAAACTTTGACCAAAGTTTAAAACCGGAGGCAAGTATAAATACTGCAAGAATTCTTAAATACAAGTTCATCACGATTTACATCTTGAGATAGATGAATTAATAGGTGAATGAGCTTATAATAAAAGTTAATTGTTAGCGTGTCTTAAATTAACCCAAAACCGGAGGATATTCCAATGCAAATAAGTGGCAAAGCCTTCGGCTCATGCTCTCGCTGCGAAACACTACCCGCAAAAATAGAGGGCAGCGGAGGTCTATACCTGTGGTTTCCAGTATATCATACGCTGACCAAGGTTATTTCTGCACTCGCTAAGGCTAAACTTGAATTCAAGCTTTTAGAAGAGAGCAAGTGTTTGTACGTTATCCTTGAGGGAATAGCGAAAGAAAATTTTAACGCTCTAGCATCATCCGTGCTGACAACTCAAGAGTTGAAAGAGACAAAAGTTTTGTGGATGGCCGAAGTTGAACAGCCCAAACTTAGCGATTTTTATCGCAGCACTTCCTTAGACTCTTTTATTAATTTTAGTAACTCTGATTGGCTGTTAGATTTATTGTCCCAAGAACGCATTACTACACATTTTCAGCCAATTGTTTATACCTCAGATACTTCTAAAATTTTTGCCCATGAAGCCCTGCTCCGAGGAATTGACGAGCAAGGAAACTTAATTTATCCGGGTCGGATTTTTTCCCAAGCAGAATCAGCAGGTCTAATTTTTCAACTAGATGTTTTAGCCCGGACTCGCGCTATCCGCGAAGCCCATGTTTACGATATCAAAGAACTACTTTTTATTAATTTTTCTCCGACTTCCGTTTACGATCCCGCTACGTGCCTGCGAAGAACAGTACAGGCTATTGATGAAGCGGGAATTCCTCACAGCAATATTGTTTTTGAAGTAGCGGAATCTCAGCACCCTCCTGATATCGATCACTTGATTAAGATTCTGAGGTTTTACCGAGAGGCGGGATTTTTAATTGCCCTGGACGATTTTGGCAGCGGTTCTTCTAATTTAAATTTGATGCACCAACTGCGTCCAGATTTTATTAAGTTGGATATGCAATTGATTCGCAACGTCCATCAAGATTATTATAAGGCACTCATTACGGAAAAGATGTTAGAAATTGCTGCTCAATTAGAAATTAAAACTGTTGCTGAAGGTGTGGAAACTTTGGAGGAGTTTGAGTGGGTGCGGGAACGGGGAGCAACTTTGGTTCAAGGTTATTTGATTGCTAAGCCGACTTCTCCCCCGATCGCAGTTACGAGCTATATTGGTGCTGAACCACTACCTATTTCTGCTTAAATGGTTTTCAGTTGCGATTTGGCGCTACATTTGCTCGTTCGCAGCCAGAGCCTCAGGATATTCATTACCAGGCAGAGCCTGGTAACGAGAATAAGTAGCATTTTAAACGCTCAAATTGCGCCGCAGAAAGCTTTCTAAGGATTCCATTCTCATGCCGTAAATTGATTCCAAGTTTTGCACTTCTTCGGGAGTGCAGAAATACTCGTTACCCAGCAATACGCGCAAAGTTCCTAAGTCTTTTTGAGCTTGAGGATTCAATAAACCCAAGGCATTTCTCAAACCGTCAAACACAACCAGTGGCGGGTTTATTACCATCGGTTCGCGATTGAATAAGCGTGCAAAAATGCGGGGAATGTCATCCCTGGTCAGCACATCCGGGCCACCGACTCGCAGAATTTGGTTGCGGGCGCCTTCGACTGTTGGCGAGTCTGCGGCAATCTTTGCTAAGTCGTCGGTACTGACAACAGATGTGCGGTTTTTGCCGTCGCCAATCAGCAGGTAAAGTCCGGTTTCTCGAAATCTTTCTGCTAGCGGTAACAAGCTGGAAGCAAAACCGGCCGGCCGCAAGATTGTATAATTCAATCCGCTGTTTTGCAGGTATTTTTCAACTTCTCGCTTGGCTTTGAATACTGCGGAATCTTCGTATCCTCGATCGACTCCCAGTACCGACACAAAGACAAAGTGCTGCACTCCGGCTTCTTTGGCGCAGTCGATCAATTCTATGTTAGCGCGGTAGTGTACTGCTTGAACGTCGCCGCCGGTGCCGTGGGTGCTGATGATGTATTGCACTCCTTGGCAGGCTTTTTTAATATCTTTGTCTTGTTTTAAGTCGCCGATAAAAATCTCGGCGCCTCGGTTTTCTAGTTCTGAGTAGCGAGATGCGAGGCGAACGAATGCGCGGACAGGCTTTTCTTGCTGTCTGATTTCTCGTACAATTCGGCGGCCTAGTGCGCCTGTTGCTCCGGTTACTAAGAACATGATTTTTAGTTGTTGGTTGTTACTTACATCTTGCACATTTCTCAAGAACAGGCAAGATGCCTGTTCCACAAAGAGTGAATTTTCTTGTGGGGTGGGCATCCTGCCCGCCCATAAAAGGCTTATTGAGAATGGTGCAATATTTCAGTTTCTATTAACCTTATAACTTATAAATCAAATTTCGACAATTACGGGGGCGTGGTCGCTGGGTTTGATTAATTTTCTGGGAGCAACATCTATTGTACAGTTTTTTGCTTGTTCGTACAGGGGAGGGCTGAGATAATGGTGGTCGATTCTCCAGCCGTTGTTGCGGGGAAATGCGGCGGCGCGGTAGTCCCACCAGCTATAATGACCTCCTTCTGATGTGAATTTGCGAAAGGGGTCGTTTAATCCTAATTCTATGATTTCTGTGAGTGCGAGGCGTTCGGCTACTGATAGGCCGACGGAGTTTGCATTGGCTTTGGGATTGTGGATATCTCGATCGTCCGGGACGATGTTGAAGTCGCCGCAAATGCACAAGTTAGGGGATTTATCTAGTGCTATTTTGAGGTATTCTTGCAGCAGTTTGAGCCACTTTAGTTTGTACTCATATTTCTCGCTGCCAACTTCGGAACCGTTGGGAACGTATACGCAAATAATGCAAATATCGTCTAGAACCCCGGCGATTAGGCGTTTTTGTTCGTCAAAAATACCTGCGGTTTCGTCGCCGAGAAGGGGGGCAAATCCGCTGCTGATTTCCGACATGGGCGATCGACTAAAAATGGCAACGCCGTTGTATGATTTTTGACCGGAAATGTAGCAGTTGTAACCGAGGTTGGTGAAGGGTTCTAGGGGAAAGTCTTTGTCTGTAACTTTGGTTTCTTGGAGGCAGAGAACGTCTGGGGAGTTTGTTTGCAACCAGCTAGTAACGTGTTCTAGGCGGGTGCGGATTGAGTTGACGTTCCAGGTGGCGATTTTCATTTTTTGTTTGTTATATACTCTCTGATTACGGGCGCGATCGTAAAGTGCGATCGCCCCTTTTTTTGTACTGTTTCAACTAATGACCGTCGTCCTAAAGATTGCATGACATTTAATAGTTCTGCCCTTGATAGTTGCAGGTTTTATGGTATTTTTGAGATGTCTGCTGGTTCGGGGGTACTTGCTAGCCAACCCATAGCTTGTTGTTCGGATGCGGTTAGGCGATCGCACTGCTGGTGCAGCAGAGATTCTCAGTCACCTAAGAACAGGGTATCATAGGAGAGGAATTCGGAAACGCTACCGCCGAATAAGTATTGAATCTATGACTTTTTCTGTAGCAACCAGCTAAATGTGACTTTTTATGGTCGAGCTGGGATGTAAAAACCTACTAAATATGACTTTATATTGAATAAGTTAAGATGGCTGACATAACTTCAAGAACCACCGAACACTTAGACTACCCATTCCTATTAGTCACGCACATGGTCTGTGCGGATCAGCAGATTCATAGTGAAGAGTCGAAAGCACTACGCGAACTAGCAACGCAGATCGGCGCTTCTCAACGCACTCTCGCTGAGATGGAAAAAATTCTGGCTCAAGAGGAAAACCAGCTTTCTGTAGAGGATTTAGCTCCGAAAGTGTCGCCCGGTGAGCAAAGTGAGGCCATGTCGCAAATGTTGGCGATCGCCTATGTTGACGGTTTCTGTTCAGCATTAGAACGCCAGATGGCGGAACAAGTAGCAGGGATTTGGAACTGGCCAGCGGGAGAAGTACAGCGGCAGCTTGTAGAAGCAGGAGCCTTCACTGATACCAGATTCATAGGCGAACACAACCAACAACAGAAAGTCTCTTTCGGTGCGCGTTTCCTTACAGGGGCTGATTTTCTCCTTTCACGCGCATTAGTGGATAATGTAGCAAAGCTCACTGGGAGCGAGCAAAAAGTTGAGGAACTGCGACGAGAAATCCTGTTAACGGGACCAGAATATGATGAAGCCATACGTCAATGTGCAGTCATCGCCGATGAAGATTACAAATTTGCTGAAGGGGCACTTAAAAGTGCTGATAAAGCTCTTTCCAAGTTGGAAAAAAATATTCAAGTGGCTATCGAAGACATCAAATATAAAACAAGCGGTAAAGGTCAAGCTACCACTGCTAAGGAAGTCGCCAAGCAACTTGAGAAGACTGGAAATGATCTAAGTGCCGAAATTATAAAAGAAATGGAAATTGTGCGCGAGTCGCTTCGGGGCAAGGAACGCGCTCTCAATCATTTCAGCATCACATTTATGGGCAGGACTAAGGCTGGCAAAAGCACTCTTCACGCCATAGTTACAGATCATGGGTGGGATGCGATCGGTGTAGGCAAGCAGCGCACAACTCGGTTGAATCAGGTGTGTGAGTGGAAGAATATCCGCATCATTGATACTCCTGGGATTGGCGCTCCGGGCGGCCAAAGTGATGAAGAAATTGCTAAAAGTATTATCGACGAGTCAGATGTGATTTGTTATGTAGTGACCAATGACAGCATCCAAGAGAGTGAGTTTGGTTTCTTGCAGTTATTAAAGGAAAAAGGCAAGCCATTAATTATTTTACTGAATGTCAAGAATAACCTGCGCGACTCTCGCCGGTTGGAGCATTTCTTAAAGAACCCCGATAAAATGTTTGTGATGGATGGTCAAAGTGGTCTAGGCGGACACATTGAACGTATCCGTCGCTACGCTCGCGAGCATTATGCTAATGACTATTTCGATATTGTTCCTGTGATGCTGTTAGCGGCGCAGCTTTCCCGCGAACCAGAACACGCAAAGAAGAAACAGGAGCTTTTTAAGGCAAGTCGGATGCAGGATTTTCTAGATTCAATCCGTGTATCTCTGGTTAATCATGGCGCGATTCGGCGCTCTCAAACTCTGCTCGGTTCTACCGTAGGCGAAATCGATAAGCCTTATAAGTGGGTAAATAAACAAGCTTTAGTCTATGAAAAATTGACAGAAACTCTTAAAAATGAGCGCGAGGGAGTCCAAAAGGACATCCGAAAAGTAGCTAAGGATGCTAAAGACTCTTTACGGCAACAAATCGAGAGGATTTTTCAAGATGCTATAGAAGCTGTTCCATCTTTTGCAGAAGATCATTGGAACTGTAACGAAGTTACCATGAAGTTGGAATGGGGAAAAAAATTAAAAGCACTTCGATTTGAAAAACGCTTAAAGATAGCTTATGAAGAGGCTTGCAAAAAATTAAATAAGGAAGTTCAGGAAGTTCTGGAGGAAATAGGAAATGAATTAAAACTAATATCTGAGCTTGGCAGTAGCGATTTCAACTTTACTGAGCAGGATTCAAACAATTTTCGAGATTTTGTGCGAATTGGTGCAGGCATTCTAGGGATAGCAGGAACTATTGCATTATTTTTCGCCCCTCCTGTGGGTCTCGCTATCGGGATTGTAAGTGCTGTGGTTAGCGGGATTGTTGGAATGTTTAAATCCAAAGATGAAAAGCGACGCGAGGCTGTTATAAATATCTCAACTTCATTAGAAACTCAGCTCAACACTCAGAGGCACAACACTCTACAGCAGGCTCAGGCATACTTTGGTAAATATGCTGATTCTATAACCACGAATATCAACATCTATTTTGAAGAATTGATTGCAGGACTAGAGGCGATCGCGACTCATTTTGAAAGAGCAAAAAAGAAGTTATCAGGTATAGAAAATTATCTCAATCGTGCTTATGCCAAGCGAATCATTGACTGGTGTACTGAAGAAAACGAAACTCTCACAGACGAGCGGATCGACGAAACCATTGCCAAAGTTCAGCGAGATTTTCGGCGTAACATGAAGATTGTCACAAAATCCCAAGTTCAACCACGAAAATCCCTAGAGGATATTAAACACATCCTTCAAGAGGATATTTCCTTTAGCGATCTCAAATCTCCCAAATAAGGACTAAACGGCGTTGCTGATTTACGGTATGAAAGGCTAAATATGCCAGTCATAGAAACCAGTATCCACAAAGCTTGGGAATTTTCAACTTATTTTTTTCATACCCTGATTAAGCAACGCCGACTAAACTAACATGACCCAGAACAACTCCAACTTTCAAGCTGCCGATGTCGGTGCATTTTTCAACAAAACGCGAGTAAAATTTGACAGCTTACTGGCTCAGGGAAACACATCGGAACTAACCGCTATCCGCAAAAAAGTGGACGATGAATTAAAAGAGTATCAAGAACAGGGAATTCTAGGTGTAGCTTTTGTCGGGCAATATAGTGCTGGTAAATCAACTATTATCTCTGCCATGACGGGGCGGCGCGATATCCGCATTGATGCTGATATTGCTACTGATCAAACGACCAATTATGACTGGAATGGCATCAAGCTAATTGATACGCCTGGACTTTTTACCGACCGCCAAGATCACGATGAGATTACTTATGATGCCATTAACAAATCTGACTTCCTGGTTTTCTGCCTCACCTATATGCTCTTTGACTCACTGACAGCAGAGAATTTTAAGAAATTAGCCTATGAAAAAGGCTATCGCTGGAAAATGATGTTAGTCATTAATAAAATGTCTGATGAAGCAGGAGAAGAAGAGCAAAAGATTGCCAACTACCGCCAAAGTCTTGCCGATGCACTTCAGCCTTACAGTCTTGAGGAATTTCCGATTTGCTTTATCGATGCCAAAGACTATTGTGAAGGCATTGATGATAAAGATGATTTTCTGACGGAAATCAGCCGATTTCCAACTTTTATTGATGCTCTAAATCAGTTTGTAGAAAGTCGAGGCTCTCTTGCTCGTTTTGATACACCTGTCCGAATTGCTCTAAGTTGTGTTGATGATGCTCAGTTGAGCTTTACTCGCAACTCAGGCGCAGATTCTACTTTTTTTGAAGTGCTGACACGATTATCTCGCACAGTGCGTAAAGAGCGCGATCGCCTGCGAACCAAGGTTAAAAATATAGCCCTAGAGATGGCTTCAGGAGTTGCTAGCGAAGGCAACACTCTTGCTACAGCAGTAGGTAGCGATCGGAATTTTCAAAGCCTTAATAAACAAGCTGAATTGAATGTGAAGACACACTATGAAAAAGCAGAAAAAAAACTGCAAGAAGCTGTGAATTTAGCTGTTGAGGATATCCGGCAAGAGGTTGAAGAAGTGCTAGAAGGTAATCTAGTCAAGAGTTTTGTTGCTTACCTAGATAAAAGTCAAAACATATCAGCCCAAAATCTAGGGGCTGGTATGGATGTGGAGCGACTAAAAAGCCAAGTTAACTGGTTTAAAAGCATCGGTGAGACTGCCGGGGTGAATCTGACAAATTTGGCAACGAGGGGTTTTGTAGAAACCGCTTCTAAACAAGGATTTCTACGTTCTATAGATGTAGTGGGAGGCAGTCTACATCAAGGTGTTTTGGCTGTGGGAAAATTTGTCGGCTTTAAGTTTAAGCCTTGGCAGGCAGTTGGTATTGCCAAAAATATCGGCAATGCTGCTAAATTCCTGGGGCCTGCTCTAGCAATTGTTTCGGTAGGAGTAGATATTTTACAAATGCAACAGGAACATGAGCGAGAAAGGCAAATGTCTGATGTCCGTCGTGATATTACCAGTCAGTTTCAATCAATAGCAAAAGACTTGGAAAATCAAATTGAAATACAGCTCTTTGACTTTGAGCAACAGGTTTACGGAGAGATTGAGAAGAAAATTGCAGCCGCTCGCCAGAATGAAGAGGAAGTGATTTATGCTTCTAATACTTGGGTTCAACAACTGGCAGAAATCCGTAAGGATTTTGACGCGATTATCCAGTACATCACGAAGGCAACAGCTAATATCATGTCCGGTCGATTGACCGTGATATAATAGTGAGGAACACTACCTCCGTCAGATAAAGAATGCCGAAACGAA